>JBKJZS010000212.1:0-11814 GCA_046714915.1 Polaromonas sp.
GTAGGTCACGGTTTCAAAACCCCGGTGCGGGTGGTTGGGAAAACCGGCGCCGTAGTCTTTGGGGTCGTCGCTGGCGAAGTTGTCGAGCATTAAAAACGGGTCGAGCCGGTGTTGCAGCTCCTGCGTCAGAACGCGCGTGAGTTTGACGCCGGCACCGTCGCCCGTTTGTCAGGGGTGTCGGCCAAGATGGTGCGGCATTACGAGTCTCTGGAACTGCTCGCGCGGGTGGCACGCACCGACGCCGGTTACCGCCAATACACCGAGGCCGATCTGCACGCCCTGCGCTTCATCAAGCGCTCGCGAGACCTGGGGTTTTCGATGGCTGAAATCGCTGAGCTGCTTGGGCTGTGGCACAACCGCCGCCGCGCCAGCGCCAGCGTCAAACGGATTGCCCAGAAGCATGTGGACGATCTGGCACAGCGCATCGAAGCCATGCAGGCCATGCAGCGCAGTCTGAGCCCGCTGCTGCAGCACTGCCACGGCGACGCGCGGCCCGACTGCCCGATTCTGGACGACCTGGCCGGCCAGCCCGCGCTTGACAGAACAGCCGGTGTAGAGATTCAACCTGCCTTCAAGCTTCAATAATTATTGCTCCGGCCCGATGACCCCCAAGGACGAATGGACACCGGACTTTGCGGTGTAATTCCAAGCATGACGACACCGCCCGCCTTGACCTCTCCCCGGCGCGTCGAGCGCCTTGTCACCGGCCAACCCACCAGCGACGGTGCCGGCGTCAAACTCACGCGCGTTCTGACGCAGGATCTGCAACACCGGCTCGACCCGTTTTTAATGCTCGACAACTTCGCCAGCGACGACCCCAAAGACTACGGCGCCGGTTTTCCCAACCACCCGCACCGGGGTTTTGAAACCGTGACCTACATGATCAGTGGCCGGCTGCGCCACATTGACAGCGCCGGCAACCAGGGCCTGCTGCAAAACGGCGGTGTGCAGTGGATGACGGCCGGTCGCGGCCTGGTGCACAGTGAAATGCCAGAGCAGGAAGAAGGCGTGATGGAAGGCTTTCAGCTCTGGCTGAATCTGCCCGCCAAAAACAAGATGTGCGAGCCCGGCTACCGCGACATCCAGAACACGGACATTCCGGAAATCAGCACGCCGGATGGCGTCACGGTGCGCATCATCGCAGGCAGCAGCCCGGGCCCGGACGGTGACGTCCCAGGAGCCATGCAACGCGAAGACACCGAGCCGCTGTACCTGGACATTCACTGGCCCGTGCCGAGCGGCCGCTTCAGCCAGCCGCTGCCTTCCAGCCACAACGCTTTCATTTATGTCTACCGCGGCAGCGTCGATGTGCTTGGCGCGCAGGGCAAAAACCTCACCGTGCCGCTGCACCGCATGGCCATTCTTGCCAACGAGGGCGACGGCGTCACGCTGCGGGCCAGCGCCGGCAGCCCGCCGGCGCGGGCGCTCTTGATTGCCGGCAAACCGCTGCGCGAGCCGATTGCCCAGCACGGCCCATTTGTAATGAACACCCACAGCGAATTAATCCAGGCGGTAGCAGACTTTCACAACGGCCGCTTCGCCTGAGCCGGCAAACGCTCTTATTTTAATAGCTATCCACGTCCGATCCGCAAGGGCTGCAGGCATATTTGACATGGGAACGGCAGCCCTGGCCCTGCCAGACGGCGAGCACCGGCTTTGAAAATCTTTACAAAATCCTGACGCACCCGTTATTGCCCGCTTACACCCACGGCGCAAACTTTCCTTCAACCTGACAGCCACTTTCGGTAACAGGCTTGTCTTCTATTGAAAGGAAGCTCTCATGACATCCGTTTTCAAACCCCTGAAGTCCGTCAACAGCCTGATCCTCGTCGGCATCATGGCCTCGATGGGCCTGGCCGCGACGGCGCAGACGATGGCACCCGCCGCTCCCACCACGTCGACCGCCCCGGTCAAACCCGGCCCACAGGCGGGTGAACGCCGCCACGACCCGGCCATGATGCAGGCCTATATCGCCAAGCGCCAAAGCGAACTGAAAAACAAGCTGCAGCTCACGCCCGCCCAGGAGGGCGCCTGGACCAGTTACACCGCCACCCTGCAGCGGCCTGTCCACGGCGCACGCCCTACGCCTGAACAGCGCGCCGAATTGGAAAAGCTGCCCACACCCGAGCGCATTGACAAAATGCGCGCACTGCGCACCCAACGCATGGCGGAAATGAGCGCGGCGATGGACAAGCGCGATGAAGCCACCCAAACTTTTTATGCCACGCTCAGCGCCGAGCAGAAAAAAGTCTTTGACAGCCAGCGCATGGGCCGCGGTGCGCACGGTCATGGCGGCCACCACGGCCAGCCTCACAAAGGCTAGACATCATGGTCGCTCGATAGGGCAAAAAAAGCTCGCCTCCGGTATCGTCGATTGCGCACTCTGAGAGTGCGACTAGCCCCATGCGGCGGGTGAGCACGGCCTGCGGCTGCGTCTTTCCGGACCTGTGCGCAGGCTTTTCTTGCGCGTCAGTTGTCCAGCATGGCCTTGAGTTCACCGCTGCTAATCAGCCGCTCCAGATCGCTTGCGCCACCAATCAGGATGCCACGCACAAACACCATCGGCAGCGTTGGCCAGCCGGTCCACATTTTCAGGGCATTGCGCTCGCGCCAGGTGTTGAAGTAGTTTCCATATTGCAGGTAGTGATACGCCACGCCGGCCGCGTCCAGCGCCCGGCGCGCCTTTTTGGGAAAGGGGTTGATGCCCATGCCAACCACCACCACCGTGTGCGTGGCGACCGCGGACTGCACCTCCTGGACGATCGCCTGTTCGTGCCGGGCGATCTTGCCCTGAATGGCCTCGTGAATGCGGGATTCCTCAAGTATGGCGCGGGGCATGGCTGAGTCCTTTGATCGTGAATGGGATGCAGCAGCATAAGGTACAGCCGGCGCGCCGGCCGGATCAAGCAAAAGGGGCCCAGCGGTCAGGCAAGCAGACTGCGAATCCCTCCCCGGTCAGAACGCCGACCGCCAGCGTCAGCACGGTGGGTCTGTGTGTGAGAGCAACGGGTAGCCTGGATGCCCGCAGGCCGGTCGCGCTGGCGCGCCGCCGAAAAGTGCATCCCGACGCCCGCGGGCTTGGCTACGCACGCCGTCCACCGCGATGGGTTGAGTGGACACCTTCCTACAGCGGCAGCACGATGGTCGTTTCATGAGGTCCGCCGGCCCTCAGCACGCGCGCCCTGTCAGCGCCCGACCGACTATAGACTGCACTGCAGGCTTTAAATGGACAAAAAGCACCTCGCTCCATGAGGAGCGGGTGCTTGTCGCTTTTGTAAGGCCCGTGAACAGGCCTTTTTCACCAATGCAGCTTACTGGGTCGGGGTGCGCACCGAAGTACTGGGGCTGGTGTTCGTGCTGGCGCGGGCTTCCTGCTTCGCCTTGCGCGCGGCTTTACGCTCAGCGCGCTTGGCTTTGCGTTCAGCGGACGTGGACGACATGTCCGCGACCTTGCTGTCCGGCCCACCCGACAGTGCGGCGCCGCCTTCGGGCAGGCTGCCGGCCTTGCTCTCGTTCTTGACCTGCGCCTTCACGTCCGCGCGTGCGTTCTCGGAAACACGGCCTGAACTTGTTACCCGAGCGGCGCCTGAAACGGTGCCACCGCCTTGGGCTGGAGCACCGATCTTGGCGGTGGACTTTTTATCGATCTCACTCTTGACTTCAGCGCGCGCCTTCGGCGGCGTGCCGTCAGCCGGGGGCGGTGCCACGGTGGTGGATCCGCCCTCGGGTAGCACCGGAGCAGCGGGGGTCTTTTGCGCAATGGCAAAACCGGAGGTAGCCAGCAGAGCGGCCAAAAGCATCGACATCGTTGACTTGTTCATCGCAGTTTCCTTGGTTTGGGTAATCGGGGGGACTCTCGAGAGGTCAAAAGAGTGACCCCACGTTTGCAAATTTAGGCTGACCCACACCGCCTTCTTATCAGCGTGGAGGCTGGCTGCGTGTAGGACGCCGCGCTTTGAAAACCGTTGCTGGTCGAAAGGCTGGCAGAGCGGGCAGGGCCGCCCTGCTCGCGGCACAGCGGCTTGGTCAGCAATGGCTATCGGCTATTGCGGCGGCCGGGCAATCTGGCCAGAGACGTTGCCGGACCCCTGCACGTTCACTTGTGCCGGGCCCGCAGCATTGGCCGGCAGGGCGTTTTGAATGCCACGGTCGGCACGGCTGGCGGCCTTGCCTACGGTGCGTCCCACTGCATTGGTGGTGCGCCTGGCCGTTCGTTTGGTGGCGTCGGCAGCATTGTCCAGAGCCCCTTCCACCCGGTTGCTGGTCCGGCCGACAGCGCCCTTGACACCGCCGCCCGAGGCTTGCACGCCTGCGCGGCGATTGGAGGTCGTATTCACGGTGGCGCTACTGCTGTTGCGCGTTGTCATGCCGCCGTCGGCGGATGGGGCGCCAGACATGGCACCGCTGGCGCTGGAGCGAACGTCGTTACCGATATTGGCATTGACGCCCGTACGCACACCCGTGCTGAGACCGGCCCCTGTGCCGGATGTGGCGGTCCCCGCACCGGCATTGACGCCGACCCCAACACCCACCTGGGCGTGAGCGGCAAAGGCCAGCGTGGCGGTCAGGGCCACAGCAGCAGGAATGGATCGCATTGAAAATTTCATGGGTAACTGCTTTAAACAAACCCAGCAGAACTGGACAAGTCATGGCCTGCTGGCACTACCAACATTGCGAAGGGACCAAACCCTTGGAACCCGTGCAAAGCCAGACCCTCTTGAATCTGGTTCCCTGAAACTTAGCGTGGACACCCTGCCAGACCTATCGGAGAGCCTCGTCCGACCGCGTAGGACATCGCCCTTTACAAACACTTCACACGGTCTCGAAAGACCGCTGAGACGAAATTCAGCTTGCTGTCCTACAGTCAGGCCCGCCTGCTGGCATAACATGGTGTTTTTGCCATTGCCGCCTGCCTCATGCCTTCTTCCGAATCCCCCATCAGCGCCAGCAAACCCGTTGTTGCCGCTGCCAAGCCCCTGGGTGACGCCGATGCGCTGGCAGAAGCCCAGCAAGCCATTGCCGCGGCCTCGCTCAGCTTTTCCATCAAGGTACTGACGGTCAATATCCACAAGGGGTTCACCTTCTTCAACCGCAAGTTCATCCTGCATGAGCTGCGCGAAGCTGTCCGTACTGTGGGCGCCGATGTCGTGTTTTTGCAGGAGGTGACCGGGACTCACGCCCGCCACGAAAGCAAAGTGGCCAACTACCCGGCCACGCCCCACTACGAGTTTCTGGCAGACAGCATCTGGCCGCAGTTCGCCTACGGACGCAACGCGGTTTATACCAACGGCCATCACGGCAACGCTGTGCTGTCCAAGTTTCCCATCATCAGTTTCGAAAACCGCGACGTGTCCATCAGCGGGCCCGAGCGGCGCGGCCTGCTGCACTGCGTGTTACAGGTGCCCGGCCGCGAAACCAATGTGCACGTCATTTGCGTGCACCTCGGACTGGCCGAGGCGCATCGCCGCAAACAGCTCCAGATGTTGTGCGACCTGGTGCGCAACGACATCCCGGCCACCGCACCGGTTATCGCTGCGGGCGACTTTAATGACTGGCGCCGGCGCGCCCACGATGTGCTGGCGGAAGGCGCCGGAATGCATGAAGTCTTTATGCAGGCCAATGGCAAATCCGCCCGCACCTTTCCAGCGCGTTTTCCCGTGTTGCAGCTGGACCGCATCTATGTCCGCAACGCCATCGGGCACGCGCCTGTGGTGCTGCCGCTCAGGCCCTGGTCACACTTGTCGGACCACGCGCCCCTTGCCGCAGAAATCGAATTGTAGATATGAAGGCCCCCACGCTCGTCACTGCGTGTAACTCGCTGCCCCCCGAGGGGGCCGTCGCTGGTTCGAGGCGACCGGCTGCTACGCGGGCCGATCCCCCGTTTTACGCCTGCCACGAGCCGGACCGCGCGGAGGCCTCATGAGTCGGTGGAACCACGGCAACCAATTCCGGCTGCTCGAAAACGGCGAGGATTTTTTCCCGCGCGTCTTTGAGTGCATTGCCGCCGCGCAGCGCGAGGTCGTGCTGGAAACCTTCATCCTGTTTGAAGACAAGGTGGGCAAGGCGCTGAATGCCGCTCTGCTGCAGGCGGCCGGGCGCGGCGCCGAGATTGACGTCACCATCGATGGTTATGGCTCACCCGACCTGTCGCGCGAATTTATCTCCACGCTCACGCAGGCCGGGGTGCGGGTCCATATGTTTGACCCCGGGCCCAAGCTGTGGGGCTGGCGCACCAACCTGTTTCGCCGCATGCACCGCAAGATTGTCGTGATTGATGGCCAGCGCGCTTTTGTGGGTGGCATCAATTATTCGGCCGATCACCTGGCTGATTTCGGTCCCATGGCCAAGCAGGACTATGCGGTCGAGGTGGAGGGCCCGATCGTCGCGACTATTCACGAGTTTGTGCACAAGGCCCTGGCGGCCGGTCAGCGCAATGCGGAGGCAACCCTGACCGGCAGGATGCGGGAGCGCTTTTTTGGTGGCGCGCAGACGCTGGCCCAAAGCTGGCGGCATGCCGCGGCAGACCCGGCCGACGGTGCCGGCGCAATCTTCGTGACCCGCGACAACCGCGAGCACACCAACGACATCGAGCGGCACTACCGCATCGCGATCCGTGCTGCACGCCAGCGCATAGTGATTGCCAACGCCTATTTCTTCCCCGGCTACCGCCTGCTCAAGGAGATCCGCAAGGCGGCGCGGCGCGGCGTCGATGTGCGCCTCATCCTGCAGGGCGCGCCCGATATGCCGATCGTGAAAACCGCGGCCAGCATGCTGTACCACTACCTGATGGATTCCGGGGTGCGGATTTACGAATACTGCGAACGGCCGCTGCACGGCAAAGTCGCCGTATCGGACGACGAATGGGCCACAGTCGGCTCCAGCAACCTGGACCCGCTGAGCCTGTCACTGAACCTTGAAGCCAATCTCATCATCAAGGACCGCGCCTTCAACCAGCACCTGAGCGCGCGGCTCGAGCACCTGATGCAAAGCAGCTGCAAGCAGATCGGGCCCGATGACCTGGAGGCGGCGAGCGGCTGGCGCACCGTGCGCAGCTTCTTGTTGTTTCACCTGCTGCGCCGCTACCCGGCCTGGGCCGGCTGGCTGCCGGCGCACGCGCCGCGCCTCACCCCAGCCCTGTCGCCCGCCCTGGATGCTCAGGTCGGGCGCCGGGCGGACCTCACCTGAGCGACCAACGACCCGCAGGCGCGCCATGCACCGACTGGACACACGCGGCCCGCCCGCCGCATTTGCAAAGGTCCCAAGGTGGGACCCTGGCGTCCGGCTGGCACCCGAAGGCCTCGGTGCTCAGCCGGCCACCTCCTTCGGCCGCTACCACTGCCGCCCCCAGTGAGCCTCCCATGGACCGCCGCGACTTATCCCGCTCACCGCTGAACACGGCATCCAGCGGAAGGCCCAAAATAACCGGACGCGCCTGGTGGCCGTGGCTCAAACACGGCGCAACGGCGGCATTCCTTGTGCTCATTGCCAGCCTGCTGGTCTCGCAGGCGCGCAAGATTGATTGGCAAGAGGTGCTGACCTCGATACAGCAGTACCCGATGACAGCCGCCTGGGGTGCCGTGGTCTTCGCGCTGGCCAGCTTCACGCTCTACAGCAGTTTTGACCTGCTCGGTCGCCGCTACACCGGCCACACCTTGAGCATCCCCACCGTCATGACGGTTACCTTTATCAGCTACGTGTTCAACCTCAACCTGGGCTCCCTGGTCGGCGGCGTCGCTTTCCGCTACCGCCTGTATTCAGGGCTGGGCCTGAAGACAGGCGTGATCACGCGCATCATGTCGCTCAGCATGCTGACCAACTGGATGGGTTATGTGCTGCTGGGCGGCCTGGTGTTCAGCTTGCAGCCGCCCACCATACCGGCTGGCTGGAAAATTGATTCCATCCACTTGCGCCTCATCGGTTTTGCCTTGCTGGCGATTGCCGCCGGCTACCTCGCCATTTGCGCTTTTTCGCGCCAGCGCACGCTGCGTGTGCGCCGCCACGCGATTGAATTGCCTTCGCTCAGGCTGGCCGGCCTGCAACTGCTCATGGGTGCCAGCAACTGGCTCGTGATGGCGGGCATCATTTTCACCTTGCTGCAGCACCGTATCGAGTTTTCCGCGGTGGTCAGCGTGTTGCTTGTGGCCGCTGTGGCCGGTGTGATTGCCCATGTCCCAGCCGGCCTGGGCGTGCTGGAGGCCGTGTTTGTGGCTCTGCTGTCACACCAGATGCCACAGCATCAACTGCTCGCTGCCCTGGTTGCTTACCGCGTCATCTACTACCTCGCGCCCCTGGGCATAGCGACGGTGACCTACCTGGTCATGGAAGCCAGGGCCAAACCGCTGGCCACAGCGGCCAAGGCCGGCAAAACAGGCAGCTCGTAGCCTTGGTGAACCCGGGCGCTCCCTCGAACACCCAGCTGAACCTCCGCGGATATTTTTATTGCTCCGGCCTTGTGAAGTCTGAACCGTTCGCCCGAACGGAAATGAAGACTTCATCGGGCCGGATCAATAAGGCTGGCCCAGGGCCGGCGCGGTTGGCGTAAGACGGGGCGGCTGCGTCATGGCCGGGGTTGGCAATACCGCGTCACGCCCATCGCTGCCAGGCGGCAGCACGGGGCGCGTGGTCGAATCGCGCGGATCCGGCTGCACCGGCGGTGCTGGCGGCAAGCTCTCGCGAAACGCGGGGTTGCGGTTAATTCTGGGCTTTGGCAGCGCTGCGTCGCTTTGAGCAGCCGCCCAACCGCTGGCCAGCACCACCGTCCCCAGAATAGCCAAGAATGATCGGCAGGTCTTCACCGGGATTCCTTCCCCAGCGGGTCATTTATTCCGGCGCGTGGGCGCGTCGGTGCGCAAAGGTTTCTGGCTGTTCGGCTGCATGCCCGGACTCATCTCAGGCTTGAGCTCGGGCCGCATCTCGGGTCTCAATTCATCCGACTTCATGCGCGGCTTAAACTGCGGCCTGATCCGGGGCTTGATGTCGGTTGACCGCGGCGCTACCGCGCCCAGTTCCGGCAAGGTCTGGGGCACGGCATCGGGCAGGCTGGGCTGCGCGGCGGCCACCGCTGAGATGGTCATCAGCAGCATCAGCAGCGCCGACTTGGCGACGTGTCGCTTGTTCATCATGGCTCCTTCACATCGTCGTGCGCGTTGTCGCGGCGCCAGGTCCGGGCCGCAAATCCAACTTAGGCCCGGCGAAGGGCGGTTGTTATCGGCGGTCTGCCTGCATCACCGTAGGACCCGTCCGGCCCACGACCCATGGTGGTGCACCACACACAAGACGGCTGCCGGCTCTGTCTGTTTGCCGACATGCCGCCGCTGATGGACAAGCTGGGCAAAACGCCCAAAGCCGAGCTGATGGCGTTCAGCGGTGGCCAAAGCCGGGGCGAGCCTTGCGAAGCCATGGCCTAGCACGGCTTCAACGGCCTGGAGGCCGAGGTGGTCGGCAAAATCAGCAGCTGGGTGCTGGCGCGTTAGGCCGGCACACCCACCCCATCAGCCTATCGGCCGCACACCGATCAGCGCGCCATGCGCCCAAAAGGCAAACAGCGCCCAGCCCAGCGCACCCACCAGCAGCGTGCCCGCGGTGCCGGCTGTGGTGCCCGGCGCATGCACCGTGCCAGCAGCCCGGTCGCGCGCCCGCGCCGCGCGAAAGCTCAGCGCCGCCCACACCAGAAAAACGCCAAACAGCAGCACATGCGCCAGGTTGCCAGTGGCCAGCAGGTGCGCCAGCGCCCACACCTTGACCGCCAGCACCATGGGGTGGTGCAGCCGCGCCTTGATCGCGTTGCGCGGCACATAGGTGGCCGCCAGCAAAACAAAAGCCACCAGCGTCAGCAGTGCAGCCAGATGGCGCATGCCGCGCGGCGGCAGCCACAGCTGCACCGGCTGTTGCCGCGCCAGGCCAAAGCCCCAGACGATCAAGACAAAGCCGACGATGGACAGCAATGCGTAAACACCTTTCCACGGCATCTCACCCATGCGGCCAATCATGGCAGTGCGCCAGCCGTCGGCCACGATGCGTGTGGAATGCACACCCAGAAAAAGCACCAGTCCCAAAAGCAGAATCACCATGGCGTTTACCTTTTGTTAAAAAGCGCAATTATGGCGTGACATGTTGCCGCGCGGCCGGCCACCCAGCGCTATTGGGTTTATAGCTGCTTGCGCCCGCCGGGCAAGGGCTAGAGCCCTGTTTTGCCTGAAATTTTGGCACCTCCGGCCTGACCTTATGCGATAGCAGAAGTCGAGCGGGTAGCCGCTTAAAACTCAGCCCGCAGCGCCGGCGCGCACTGTGCGCTTGCCCGCGTCAAGCCACTTTCGCTATACATTTAATAGCTACTTGCGCCCGTTAAATAAGGGCCAATGACCAATTTGGCTACGCAAAAGAGGCCAGCCCGCTAGTTTGTCATCCCGGACTCGATCAGGGATCCATGCAACGCGCACGAAGTCAGACCTAGCGAAGTACAGCGCGCCGGCGAAGCCCGTCAGCCCGCCACCTCCGTAAAACACATCGCCTCAATCTTGTGGCCGTCCAGGTCCAGCACAAAGGCGCCGTAATAAGTCGGCGTGTACTGCGGCCGCAAACCCGGCGGGCCGTCACACTGCGCGCCCAGCGCCAGCGCCTTGGCGTGAAAGGCATCGACCTCGGCCGGCGAGTTGGCCAGAAAGCTGAAGTGCGAGCCATTGCCCGCCGCAGCCCGGCCCCCGTCATGCGGCCGCCCGACCCAGAACTCCGGAAAAGCCCGGCCATAAGCCGCGGACTCGCCATGCTCCATCACCCGCGGGATCTGCAGCGTCGCCAGCACCGCGTCGTAAAAAGCCCGGGCGCGCGGAAAGTCGTTGGTGCCTATCGACACATGCGACATCACGGCAAGGGGGATGTATCCGTCATAAAAACCTCCGGAGTGGGAACAGTTGAAAAACCCGCAGCCTAACAAGCCGCGCCCGGGATGGCAATCCCAGTGCAGGCTCGGCAGCGGCGCACCGGCACGGGCAAAATCTGCTGCATCAACCGCCCAGCCAGACCACAATGGATGCCATGCACCTTCAAGACCTCAACACCCCCGCCGCACTGGTAGACACCGCCCGCATGCAGCGCAATATCACGCGTATGCAGCAACGCATGAACAGCCTGGGCGTGGCCTTTCGCCCGCATGTCAAAACCACCAAATGTGTCGCCATCGCCCGGGCGCAGATCGAGGCCGGCGCACGCGGCATCACCGTCTCCACCCTGAAAGAAGCCGAGCAGTTTTTTGCCGCCGGCGTGAGCGACATCCTGTACGCCGTCGGCATGGTGGCACCCAAACTCAAACAGGCCGCCGCCCTGATCGCCCAGGGCTGCGCGCTCAAGATCATTGCCGACAGCGCCGAGTCGGCCTCCGCCATCGTGGACTATTCGCGCCAGCACGGCGTGCCCTTTGAAGTGTGGATAGAAATCGACACCGACGGCCACCGCTCGGGCGTGCAACCGCAGGGCGACGAGCTGATCACCATCGGCCAGCTGTTGCACCAGGGCGGCCCCACCACCCTGGGCGGCGTCATGACCCACGCCGGCTCCAGCTACGACCTGAACACGCCTGAGGCCCTGCAGGCCATGGCCGAGCAGGAGCGCAGCCTGTGCGTGCTGGCCGCAGAGCGCCTGCGCGCCGCCGGCCTGCCTTGCTCCAATGTCAGCGTCGGCTCCACACCCACCGCGCTGGCAGCCCGGCAACTGCCGGGCGTGACCGAAGTGCGCGCCGGCGTCTATGTGTTTTTTGACCTGGTCATGGCCAATGTGGGGGTGTGTTCGCCAGACGACGTGGCCCTGAGTGTGCTGACC
>JBKJZS010000213.1:0-2423 GCA_046714915.1 Polaromonas sp.
GCCCGGGGGAGCCTGAAGCGGTCTAGCCTCTCAGTCGAGGTGCACATAGCTGCCGGGTGCTGCCAGGGGCGCACCCTCGAACAGCAGTCCGTTGACCCGCGGCGGCTTGACCGTACCCGACGAGTGCTTCCTCAGCCAGTCATGCCAGCTGGGCCACCACGAACCGCTACGCTGTGCCGCCGCGTCAAGCCAGGCTTGGGGCTTGACGGGCGCCTTGCTTGACGCATGTGAGGCGAAGCGGTAGCTTGCCTGCGGATGCGCCGCAGGGCCGGCGGGCGGATTGACGATACCCACGTTGTGGCCGCCCGAACTCAGCACGAAGCTGACCGGGCTTGAGGCCAGTCGGTGAATCTGGTACACCGACTTCCAGGGCGAGACATGGTCGCGCTCGGTTGCCACGACAAAAAGCGGCAGCTCGATGTCGGCCAGCCTCACCAGTTGGCCGCCCGCGTGGTAACGGCCCTCAGCCAGGTCATTGTGCAGGTAGAGCTGGCGCAGGTATTCGCTGTGCATGCGCGCCGGCAGGCGGGTCGCATCGGCGTTCCAGGCCCGCAGAGCCGTCATCGGCGTATGCGCCCCCATCAGGTACTCGTGCACGAGCTTGGACCACACCAGGTCCTTCGAGTTGATCAGCTGGAAGGCGCCCGCCATCTGCCGCTCATCCAGGTAGCCCCGCTCAACCATCAGGTCTTCGACGAAGGCGATCTGGCTCTCGTCAATGAACAGCCCCAGTTCGCCCGGCTCCTGAAAATCAGCCTGCCCCGCCAGCAGCGTCAATGTCTTCAGCGGCTGCAGACTCCTGCCAGCAAGGGCCGCCGCCGCGATGGCCAGCAGCGTTCCGCCAAGGCAGTAGCCCATCGCATGGATGGGCGTGTGGGGCCGAATCGCCTGCACCGCCTTGACGGCCTCCATCACGCCGAGCTCAAGGTAGTCGTCCATGCCCAAGTCGCGATCGGTGCCGTCGGGGTTCTTCCAGGACACCATGAAGACGGTGTGTCCCTGCTCCACCAGGTACTTGACCAGCGAATCGTCGGGCGTCAGGTCAAGGATGTAGTACTTCATGATCCACGAAGGAACGATCAGCACGGGCTCCGCATCGACCTCGGCCGTGGCGGGCTCGTACTGGATCAGCTCGATCAGCCGGTTCCTGAACACCACCTTGCCCGGCGTCACCGCCACGCCCTGCCCGGGCCTGAATTGCTCGACGCCGCGTGGCTTGCCGTCGGTGAGCACAGCGAGCGCATCACGCGACCAGTTGGCCAGGCCAGTGGTGAGGTTGGTCGTGCCAGTGGCCAGCGTCTCTTTCAGCACCTGGGGGTTGGTCGCGACGAAATTTGAGGGCGACCACATGTCCAGCCACTGGCGCGTCATGAAGGCGGCCACATCCTCATGGTGCCTGGACACACCGCGAACGCCGGTCATGGCTTCGGCCCACCACTGCTGCTGCAGCAGGAAGGCCTGGGCCAGGGCGCTAAACGGCGGCGTGTGCCACTCGGATGGCGAGAAGCGCTTGTCTTGCGGCAACGGCTCCACACACAGGGGGCACTGGCCCTGCCAGGACTGCGGCGCGTACTGCAACCACAGCAGCCACTTGCGCAGGGCGCTGGCACTCAGGTCAGCCTGCTTCGACGGCGAAGCCAGAAGATGGCTAAACCAGTCGACATAGGCCAGCGTGACCGACGTCGGCGAAATGCCGTGCGCCAGCCGCGCCAGCCAGAGCTTGAACGGAACATCCATCGGGGCCGGTGCGTGCACATCAGGACGGGAGTTGGAAAGCGTCATGGAAGAACCTCGTTCGGTGGCGACGGCCACCCCATGCCGAATAATTCCACCTGTGCCTTATTGTCGGTTTGCGCAAGGTCAATGACAAGCCCGCCAACCCGACCCATCGGCAGGTCAATTGCGTACCATGTTGGCATGTTGCCGCCTTCGATGTTCGCGATGACCGCCGACCCCGGTGGGCGGCAGCTGCTGGCCGTTCGCAAACCCTTGCCGCAAGCCGGCGACCACGACCTGGTGGTGCGCGTGCTCGCCTGCGGGGTTTGCCGCACCGACCTGCACATCATCGACGGCGACCTGCCAGCGCGGCGACCCCAGGTGGTGCCGGGGCATGAAGTGGTCGGGCAAGTTGTGACCCTCGGCGCCAAGGCCATGCGGTTCACCGTCGGGCAGCGCGTCGGCATCCCCTGGCTTGGCGGAACCTGCGGTTGCTGCGCGTTCTGTGCGATGAAGCGTGAAAATCTCTGCGACTTTCCGGTCTTCACCGGCTACGACCGCGACGGTGGCTTTGCCGAGTATGCCGCTGCCGATGAGCGCTTCTGCTTCGCACTTCCCGAGCGCTACGATGACGCCCATGCCGCGCCGCTGCTGTGCGGCGGCCTGATTGGCTTTCGCGCCTGGTGCCTGGCCGGTGCGGCCGCACC
>JBKJZS010000214.1:0-1529 GCA_046714915.1 Polaromonas sp.
CGGTCGTGATCGCTGCCGTCAGTGTGGTCTTGCCATGGTCAACGTGCCCAATCGTGCCAACGTTGACGTGCGGCTTGGTCCGCTCAAATTTGCCTTTTGCCATTTTTTCGACTCCAAATACCTTAAGGATTCACTTACGAAATTTGTCAACAAACTACCATCACCACTCACCAGCCAACCAGCCCGGCAAACGCCTTGCGCTGTATCGACTGAAATGGTGCCCATTGCGGGAATCGGACCCGCGACCTCTCCCTTACCAAGGGAGTGCTCTGCCACTGAGCCAAATGGGCCAAATTCAAAACTCTGCGCTATCCTGTCACTAAAAGCCGTGTTGTTGCCATGGAGCGGGAGACGGGAATCGAACCCGCGTCATTAGCTTGGAAGGCTAGGGTTCTACCATTGAACTACTCCCGCATCGGCCGCTTTTTCGCTTCAAACGACCCCTAAACACGGCATTCCAACTGCCAGACAAACACGCCTGCAAATCAATTCGTCGCTGGTGGAGAGGGCTGGATTCGAACCAGCGTACTCGTTAGAGGGCAGATTTACAGTCTGCTGCCATTAACCACTCGGCCACCTCTCCTTTGGCGAACCTCAGATTATGCCATGGAACTTTCACAACTGGCAATCCAGAACCGCAAGTGCTTACCACTGGATAGAGCAACGGCCCTCACTTTCCAGAAAGCCATTGGCCGCGCTGAAATGACCGCAACCGATGAAGGGCTGGGGCGGGCGTAAAGCCGACAGCGGCGAAGGGTGGTTGGCGCTCAGCACCCGGTGCCGGCTGTCTATCAAAACCTGTTTGGCCTGGGCGTGGGCTCCCCACAACATAAACACGACGGGCTCCGCCTGGGCTGACACCGCGCTGATTAGCTGGTCAGTGAGCACTTCCCAACCCTGCTTGGCGTGGCTGGCGGGCAATCCTTCTTCGACCGTGAGGCTGGTATTGAGCAGCAACACGCCTTGGCTGGCCCAGCGCTCAAGCGAGCCGCCAGGGTGCACCTCCGGGTTTGTGCATGGATCACGCGCCAGTTCCTTGAAAATGTTGCGCAGGCTGGGTGGCGGTTTGATGCCATTGGGCACCGAAAAGGCCAATCCCTGCGCCTGACCGGGGCCGTGGTACGGGTCCTGGCCCAGAATGACGACCTTGACGCTGGCCAGCGGCGTCAGTTCCAGCGCCCGAAACGGCTGCAGGGGGTAAATGGTGGCCCCGGCCGCGAGGCGCTGACTGATGAACGCGCCCAATTGCTGGCCGGCCGCGCTGGTCAGGAAATGAGTGACCAGCGCCGCCCAATCCGCTGCCACCGGCCAGTCCGACGGTCGCCAGTGACCCAGACCTTGGGCCTCGGCTCCCGTAGACCCCGGATTGGACCGGTTGTCAAAGGCCAAATCGGCTTGCATTCCATGTTGCATGGGCATGAGTAGCTATTAAAAAATCAGCATCCTGGAAACAAGGCCGTCAACGCCACGCCCGGGTCGTCGGCCCGCATGAAGGCCTCACCCACCAGAAATGCCTGGACCCCGGCCTC
>JBKJZS010000215.1:0-1025 GCA_046714915.1 Polaromonas sp.
GCTCGAAGCGCTGCAGGCCGGCGTGGTCGGGCCCAACAGCGGGAAGCTGCCCGACGAGCCCGGTGAAGGTGCCTACAAGATTGACGACTTCTACTACCTGAGCCGCACCGTGCTGGTGAAGGACGAAAAACACTACGACAAGTTTGACCGCGCGTTTGCCGCCTACTTCAAGGGCGTTGAGATGGTCGCCGATTTCACCCAGGACATTCCGCTCGAATGGCTGCGCAAGAACCTGGAGCTGGAACTCAGCCCCGAAGACAAGGCCAAAATCGAAAAAATGGGCTGGGACGAGCTGATGGAAACGCTGAAAAAGCGTTTCGAAGAGCAGAAAGAGCGCCACGAAGGCGGCAGCAAATGGATAGGCACTGGCGGCACCTCACCGTTTGGCGCCAATGGCTTCAACCCGCAGGGCATCCGCATCGGCCAGGAGAAAAGCCGCAACAAAAGTGCCGTCAAGGTCTGGGACCAGCGCGCCTACAAAGACTACGATGACACCCAGGAACTGGGCACGCGCAACATCAAGGTTGCGCTGCGCCGCCTGCGCAAGTTTGCCCGGGAGGGCCACGTCGAAGAACTGGATCTGGACGACACCATCCGGTCCACCGCGGCCAACGCCGGCTGGCTGGACATCAAGATGGTGCCGGAGCGCCACAACAATGTCAAAGTGCTGCTGCTGATGGACGTGGGCGGCACCATGGACGAGCACATTGCCCGCGTCGAAGAGTTGTTCTCGGCCACCAAGACCGAGTTCAAGCACATCGAGTTTTATTACTTTCACAACTGCGTGTATGACTTCATGTGGAAGAACAACCGCCGCCGCTTCAGCGAAAAGTTTGCGACCTGGGACATCATTCGCAAATACAACAGGGATTACAAACTGATCTTTGTCGGCGACGCGACCATGAGCCCCTACGAAATTTTGCAGCCGGGCGGCAGCGTTGAATACAACAACGAAGAAGCCGGTGCCGAATGGCTGCAGCGGCTGACCAGCGCGTTTCCGAAATTCGCGTGGATCAATCCGGAGC
>JBKJZS010000216.1:0-4338 GCA_046714915.1 Polaromonas sp.
TCTGGAACATCAACAACGGCGCGCGTTTTGTGACCGATGCGATACGTGCCCAGCGCGGCAGCGGCACCATCTCGGTCAATGGCTCGGCGGCCCGCCACGCCGCGGTTGGCGACCTGATCATCATTGCGGCCTTTGGCCAGTTGCCGGTGGACCGGGTGGCCGGCTTCCAGCCCAAACTGGTGTTTGTTGATGGCGCCAACCGCATCAAGGAAGAACGTTCCTCGGTTGCGATCCAGGTCCGGTGAAACGGCCGCCCCATCCCGCTCAAAAAAACCGATACAAATTGCATATCTCGCGAAGGAGCCCAAGCATGTCCAGCGTCTTTGAACAACCTGTCACCCTGCATCGCCCGCGCCAAGCCGTGCCCGCCAACCCGCAACCCGGCCCATGCTGGAGTGTCGAGGCCATCGAAGCGCTGTTTGATCTGCCCTTCCCCGAGCTGATGCACCAGGCACAGACCGTGCACCGTGAAAATTTCGATCCTGCCCGGGTCGAATTTGCCGCGCTGCTGTCGGTCAAAACCGGCGGTTGCCCGGAAGACTGCAACTACTGCCCGCAAGCCGCCCGCTTTGACACCGGCGTGGAGGCAACCAAGCTGATGGAGCCGGAAGAAGTGCGCGTGGCCGCGCAACGCGCCAAAGACGCCGGTGCCACACGCTTTTGCATGGGCGCGGCCTGGCGCGCACCGAAAGACCGCGACATTGAAAAAGTGGCCGAGCTGGTGCGCACGGTCAAGGCGCTCGGGCTGGAAACCTGCGCCACGCTGGGCATGCTGGAAGACGGCCATGCCCAAACCCTGCAGAGCGCCGGACTCGACTACTACAACCACAACCTCGACAGCGCGCCCGACTTCTACGGCGACATCATCACCACGCGCGACTACCAGGACCGGCTCGACACCCTGGCGCGCGTGCGCAGCGCGGGCGTCAAGGTCTGCTGCGGCGGCATCGTCGGCATGGGCGAAACCCGCCGCCAGCGCGCCGGCCTGGTCGCGGAACTGGCGAATCTGACGCCCTACCCCGAGTCGGTGCCCATCAACAACCTGGTGAAGGTCGAAGGCACCCCACTGGCCACCCAGGTCGATCTGGATCCGTTTGAGTTTGTGCGCACCATTGCGGTCGCGCGCATCACCATGCCGAAGGCGCGTGTGCGCCTGTCGGCCGGCCGTCAGCAAATGGGCGACGCGGTGCAGGCCCTGTGTTTTCTGGCCGGCGCCAACTCCATCTTTTATGGCGACAAGCTGCTGACCACCGGCAACCCCGACACGGCCGCCGATGTGGCGCTGCTGGAGCGGCTGGGCATGACACGTTCAGCCCCTGAAGCAAAACCATGACACAGGCGCCCGCCCACCCGCCGGCCGCCGCTGGCGCCAGCCCTTACGGCACGCTGCCCGCTGCGCCGCGGCCCTGCGATGCGCACGGTGGCACAGCCCCCACACTCGCCTGTAGTCGCCGCTTCGGGTCTTGACCCCTTGTTCACAACACGCCATGAAAATCGTTCACACCATTGCCGACCTTCGCGCGCAGCTGAGCCCTTGCCAGCGTCCTGCCTTCGTGGCCACCATGGGCAATCTGCATGACGGCCACATCGCACTCGTCAACCAGGCGAAGCCGCTGGGCGACGTGACGGTGGCCAGCATTTTTGTGAACCGGCTGCAGTTTGCGCCGCACGAAGACTTTGACACCTACCCCCGCACCTGGGAGGCCGACTGCGACAAGCTGCAGGCCGCCGGCTGCGATGTGCTGTTTGCGCCCCGGGAAAAAGACCTCTATCCCGAGCCGCAAACCTGCAAGGTTCACCCACCGGCCGAGCTGGCCGACATCCTCGAAGGACACTTTCGGCCCGGCTTTTTTATTGGCGTCTGCACCGTGGTGATGAAGCTGTTTTCCTGCGTCTACGCCGGCAAGCCGGGTGGCATCGCAATGTTTGGCAAAAAAGACTACCAGCAGGTCATGATCGTCCGGCGCATGGTGGAGCAGTTTGCCTTGCCGATCGAGATCGTCGCTGGCGAGACCCTGCGTGCCGCCGACGGTTTGGCGCTGTCCTCGCGCAACGGCTCTCTCAATGCGCAAGAGCGTGCCGAAGCCGGGCAGCTGTCCAAAACGCTCAAAGCCTTGGGCGAAGCAGTGCAGGCGGCCGGCGTCGCCAACCGCGCAGACCTGGAAGCCGAAGCGATGCTGGCCCTGGCAAATCGCGGCTGGCAGCCGGACTACCTGACGGTGCGCCGTCGCGCCGACCTGCTGGTCCCTGGGGGCGTCACCACGACCGAGCCCCTGGTGGTGCTGGGCGCCGCCAGGCTGGGCTCGACGCGGCTGATTGATAACCTGGAAATCTGAGTCGGCCAGAAAATTGGCGGTCTTGGGACGCCGAAAGCGAAAATTGGCCCAAGCGAAAATAGGTTTTCCGGTTTGCCGGCCCATCGTCCAGCCAGGGGACAAAACGACGCTGAAAAGATGGACCGCTGCGGTCCATTTGCAGCCGCCTTTTCCAAGCCCAACAGACTCCTAGGTCAGCGGCGTGGCGTCTGCAGGCCGGGCTGTCGACTGTTTTAAAAGCGGCCCGCGCGGGCTGGCGAGCCATTGGTAGCCCTTCCACGCCAGCAGGGCCGAGCCCGCACCCAGCAGACCATAGCGCAGCAAGGGCCGGCGCACGCCAGACAGTGCCAGCGACAGCAGCGAACTGACCAGCGGTGCGCGCTTGAGCAGCCCCAGGGCCAGCGGCAAGCCTTTGGCCAAGGCCAGGCCTGGGACACCGCCACTTTTGAAAAAAGACACCGACTGCCGTGCTGCGCCCAGAGCGCGGACCATCTCGGCGCGCTCCGTTGCTGCGCGCATCAGCAAAAGCTGTTTTCTAAGTGCCCGTTGGGTGGTGGCGTTGGCGTCTGCGTCGCTCATGGTGCGGCTTCGCGCTGCGCGCTGGGTGCCAAGGCGGCTTGCAAGGCATCCCGGTCTGTCGCTATTTCAGCCAGCGTTGTCTGCAAAAAAGGCGGTCGCGTCGCCAGCGCACGCTGAAGGCGCCAGCAGAACCAGGCGCCGAGGCCGAGGTAGCTCGCCGCAAAGAACGCCAGCACCATCACCCGCTGCGCCGCGTCAACGGCCAGCACCACCATCAGCGTGAACATCAGCACGCCCACCAGGCCAAACACCAGCAGGCCCAACAGGCTCAGCAACAGGCCGATCAGCCGCTGCAATTCTTCTTCCAGCTCCACGCCCGCCAAAGCGATGCGCGTGTGTGCCATGCCCAGCGCCGTGATGAGCAACTGGCGCAGCGACGCGAACAGGTGTGGCGGCTTGTCGCTGCCTGCGGCGTAGGCCGAGTCTGCGCTTGGGGGTTCTGACCGGCGTGTATTCAAGGGGCGCGGCGGACTGGCTTAAACCGGCAGGCTGGCTCGTGAAATGGAAGCAGTCATTACTTGCGGTTGACGAGCAAGCCAATCAAAAACCCGGCCGCAGCGGCAACCCCGACGGCTTTCCAGGGGTTGGCATGCACGTAGTCGTCGGTGACCCTGGCCGCCTCTTTGCCCTTGAGCAATGCCACTTCCTGCAAACCGGTCAGTTTTTCCGTGGCCAGCTGCAGCTTGACAGCCGCTTTCTCCCGCAGGGCCACGGCGTTGTCGCCGGTAGCCGCAGCCGCCGACTTCAGCAGGTCCTCTACGTCAGTGAGTACCACTTTCATGTCGGTGATCAATTTGTCTGTGCTGGTGTTTTCCATGGAATGCTCCCAAGTGCTGTTGATGAATGTCAGGCGCAACGTGAGCGCATCTTCAGTTTAGTCCAATCCAAACCGGCGCTGTCCGTGAATCGATTCGAATCTGCCCAGTCGGAGTGAATCCGATTAACCAAAAATGCTCGTGGGGCAAACAGCAGCCCGCCCGGCACAAAGCCAGCGTGACCGACCCGCACTGGCGTCAGCTCTACTTTTGCTAGTGTAGTGTTGCATTCTTGATGGCACATTTAAAACCGATGGATTTTTGCTCAGGGCTAGGCGCAAACCACATCGATACCCGTAGGTATCGCGCGGATTTGCAACAACGCGCTAGGCGAAAAGACGCGGTTTTAAGTGCCAGATAGAGTGCAACACTGCACTAGCTGTCAGCGCTCGTCATACAAGGGTCGGCGGTCACTATGAGGCCTAACTCAGGTCCGTCAAAGCCAGCCATGGGGGCGGGCTACCGGTTGCGGCCGAACCGTGCCGCCGTGACAGAGCCGCCGCGACGAAAAGCTGGGTTTTTACAAAGTTGCCCCCCACTACTACTACCCTGGCTGGTGGGAAAGCAATTCGATGTACTCGTTTTATGTCAACACCAAGGCCTGGGAAGGCTTGCCCAAAGAGTACCAG
>JBKJZS010000217.1:0-2080 GCA_046714915.1 Polaromonas sp.
GCGCACGGTGCTGCTATCGCGTGCTGAGCGTGAACGTACGCCCTTACGTTTTGCGCGTTGGTTAGTCGATTTGGCGGGGCGTTGTTACGTTGAGCCAGGCGCGTGCGCTGTTACTTCGACCTGGTGCGCGTCGCCTAAGGCGATTGGTCGTAAGCGGCGCTCTAGTTACATTGACCTGGACGGCGTCCTCTTGGGTTGAGTCGGCAACGATGGTCCGCTTAACAGTTCTCGAATCGTGGAATGCGCGGGCTTTTTATACATCGTAGAACATCGGAAGATCGCAATTTATTGAGAACCCACCCAAACGACATTTAACTTGAGAAGTCCTGGTAATCCTCTAGAGGTCGATTGGCTTCAACGCTCCTGACGGATCACCATCTCCCTTTGGGCTGCCGACTGCGGATAAATGCGGCGATGATTTCGACTGATTCAGCGCGGCTAGCGCGCTGGGCATACTCGATCGCGGTCAGGCCCTGCTGGTTTTTAAGCAAGGGATCGGCGCCGGCTTCCAGAAGCAGTTTGACGGCTGAGGCACTGCCGTAGAGCGCAGCCATCATCAGCGGCGTCGTGCCGTTGGGCGATTCGGCGTCAATATAAGCATGGTTTTCGAGCAGCAGGCTCATGATGGCCAAGTGCCCATTGCTGGCGGCGTAATGCAGCGGGGTCCAGCCGGTTTTGTTGATATCAGCGTCCCTTTTGATCAATCTGGCAGCGATGTCCAGATGGCCTTTGAGGGCGGCCATCATCAGCACGCTTTCTCCCTGGATATTCAATGCATTGACGTTGGTTTTGGGCCAGTCTGCCAAAGCCTGGGCAGCTTTGAGCGAAGGCTGCTGCAGCGCCAGGTAAAGGCCATGTTGGCCTTTGGGGTCGACGGTGTTGGGGTCAAAGCCGCGCTTCAGCAGCTGTGAAATTACAGCTGCATCGTCACGTTGAATGGCTGTGAAAAAATCTTCGTAGGAACCTGCAGTCGCAGCAATAAAACTTGTAAAAACATAAAGATATATTGATTTCTTAATCCAATTTATGAAGTTTTTCGTCATATTTTTACGTCCACAAATAAAGCTTCAAAATTGCGGCTGGTGGCGTCGGCAATGATCCCGACCGGCAGTTGCTTGAGCTCGGCAATCTGCTGTGCCACAAAGGGAACGTAGGACGGGTTATTGGTCTTGCCGCGGTGAGGCATCGGCGCCAAGTAGGGACTGTCGGTTTCGATCAGGATGCGATCCAGCGGGACAAAGCGGGCCACTTCGCGCAGTTCAGCGGCATTTCTGAAAGTCAGGATGCCGGAAAACGAGATGTAAAACCCCAGGTCCAGCGCCGCCCGGGCGACCGCCTGGGTTTCCGTAAAGCAGTGAAACACGCCACCGGCCCGGCCGGCCTCCCCCGCCGACTCGCCCTCCTCCTTCAAAATACCCAGGGTGTCGTCGGATGCACTGCGGGTGTGGATGACAAGCGGTTTGCCCGTCTGGCGGGCGGCGCGAATGTGGACCCGAAAGCGTTCGCGCTGCCAGTGCATATCGGCCAGGCTCCGCTCGCCCAGCCGGTAGTAGTCCAATCCGGTTTCGCCGATGGCGACGACCTTGGGCAAGGCCGCGCGCTGCACCAGGTCGTCCACGCTCGGCTCGGTCACGCCTTCGTTGTCGGGGTGCACGCCGACGCTGCACCAGAAATTGTCGTAAGTCGTAGCCAGCGCATGAACGGTCTCAAACTCTTCCAGCGTGGTGCAAATGCACAGGGCGCGCTCGACCTGGGCCTGCTGCATAGCTTTGCGAATCTGTGGCAACTGGGCCTGCAGTTCTGGAAAACTGAGATGGCAATGGGAGTCTGTGAACATCAAAACACCGTGATTTAAGTAGAGAAATGGCTGAAATCCTCACAGAACAGGCGCAGCTAGCTATCAAAATAATAGCCATTTTCATGGCGGAGTCGGCCGCCCCAAGCGCCTAGTGGAGTGTTGCATTCTTGATGGCAGATTTAAAACCGATGGATTTTTGCTCAGGGCTAGGCGCAAACCACAGCGATACCCGTAGGTATCGCGCGGATGTGCAACAACGCCCTGGGCGAAAAGACGCGGTTT
>JBKJZS010000218.1:0-5095 GCA_046714915.1 Polaromonas sp.
AAAAGACGCGGTTTTAAGTGCCAGATAGAGTGCAACACTACACTAGACAGTGGCTAGCATCATGGCCAGCGGCAGTACCGGCAACAGGGCATCGACCCGGTCCAGCACGCCGCCATGGCCCGGCAGCAAGGCACTGGAATCCTTGGCTCCCGCGCTGCGTTTGATCAGGGACTCCACCAGATCACCCACCACACTGAGCCCGGCCAGGAAAATCATGGCCAGCAGCGTCACGGCCAGACCGTGCTGCGTGACTAGTCGGGCATAAAAACTCTGCCCTGTTGCGTCAAACGCCAGCCAGACAATACACAGCACCAGCACACCCGCCATACCGCCCCAAACGCCCTCCCAGCTCTTGCCCGGGCTGATCGATGGCGCCAGCTTGCGCTTGCTGAAGCGCCCGCCATACGCCTTGCCGGCAAAGTAGGCCGCGATGTCAGCGACCCACACCAGCAGCAGCACCGACAGCAGGGATTCAATGCCGATGATGCGCGCCTGCGCCACCGCCAACCAGGCCAGCCAGAGCGCCAGCACTCCAGCGGTCAGGCGGACGGCCCGCGGAATACGCGGCCAGCCCGCCACGCCGCCGCGCAGCAGCCAGGCCCCTGCCAGCACCCAGGCTGCGCCAGCCAGACTCCAGAGTCCAGGCAGCGGCCTGACGAGCAACCCCAGGTCCCAGGACATGCCGCACAGCACCACGCAGGCAAAGCCGGTCAGCAGGGAACTGACCTGCCCGTAACCGTTCAAGCGCCCCCATTCCCAGGCGCCCGCGGCAATCAGCAGCAGAGCGACCACGGAGAAGGGTACAGCGGTGCGGAAAAAAAGCGCCGGCAGCAGGATGCCCAGCAGCACGACAGCAGTGATCACTCGTTGCTTGAGCATCAGGCAGCCTTCATTGGGGAGTTTTTGCGATCCGGACCGACTTGGGCCGAGGTCTGGCCAAAACGCCGCTCGCGGCTGCGATACGCAGCAATAGCTTCATCCAGCGCAGCGTCGTCGAAGTCGGGCCAGAGTTTGTCTGAAAAATGCAGTTCGGAATACGCCGCTTGCCAGAGCAGAAAGTTGCTGATACGCAGCTCGCCTCCAGTCCGGATCAGCAGGTCCGGGTCGGGCACATGGGCCAAGGCCAGCGCGCGGTCCAGCGCCACTTCCGTGATGTCCTGGCCGCTGGCGGCAAGCTTGCGCGCCGCCTGGGCAATATCCCAACGCCCGCCGTAGTTGAAACACACATTGAACACCAGTCGCTGGTTCTCTTCGGTGGCCAGTTCGGCCTGCGCCAGGCCAGCCCTGACCCTTTCGGACAGACGCTGCCTGTCACCGACGAAATGCAGCTGCACGCCATTGGCTTTGAGCGATGGCACTTCCTTGGCCAGCGACAGCGCCAGCAGCTCCATCAGCCCGGAGACTTCCTCGGCGGGCCGGTTCCAGTTCTCGGAAGAAAAAGCAAACACGGAGAGTACGCCAATGCCGCGGACGATGCAGGCCTGCACGCACCGGCTCAAGGCGCCAACGCCCTGCTGGTGGCCCGCGACACGCGGCAAAAAGCGCCGCGTGGCCCAACGGCCATTGCCATCCATCACGATGGCAACATGGTGCGGAACAGCGGTGGAACTTGAAGTGGCCATGTCAACAATCAGGCCGAGCCAGCTCGATCAGTGCGCCGCGCCGGGCCGCCCCAAGCAAGCACAGCCCCCTCGGGGGGCAGGGAGCTACACGCAGTGAGCGAGCGTGGGGGCAATCTACACCGCCATGATGTCTTGCTCTTTGCCCGCGACCAGCTTGTCGACTTCTGCAATGAAACGGTCTGTGAACTTCTGGACCTCATCGTGGGCGCGGCGCTCGTCGTCTTCCGAAGCCAGCTTGTCCTTGACCAGTTTTTTCACACCCTCATTGGCATCCCGCCGCAAATTTCGAATGGCCACCTTGGCATGCTCACCCTCGGCCCTGACCACTTTGGTCAGTTCCCTGCGGCGCTCCTCGGTCATGGCCGGCATCGGCACGCGGATGAGTTCGCCCTGGGACGCCGGATTGAGCCCGAGGTCGGAGTCACGAATGGCCTTTTCAATCTTGGCACCCATCCCTTTTTCCCACGGGGAAACGCTGATGGTGCGCGCGTCCAGCAGCGACACATTGGCCACCTGGCTGATGGGCACCATGGCGCCGTAATAGTCCACCTGCACCGTGTCCAGCAGTCCGGGGTTGGCGCGACCAGTGCGAATTTTGGTCAGTGCATGCTTGAAGGAATCCACCGATTGCTGCATTTTCTGCTCTGCATTGCTCTTGACCTCAATCATGCTCATGATTCAATCTCCGGGTGAATTATTGTTCTGCAAAAAACTAGTGGGAATCTGGTGTAAGCCAAATCGCACTCAAACGTGAACCAGTGTTCCTTCGTCTTCGCCCTGCACCACGCGCTTGAGCGCACCGTGCTTGAAAATGCTGAAAACCTTGATAGGCAGCTTCTGGTCGCGGCACAGTGCAAACGCCGTCGCATCCATCACTTCCAGGTTTTTTCCCATGGCTTCGTCAAAGGTGATGTTGGTGTACCGGGTGGCTGACGGATCCTTCTTCGGATCCGCGGTATAAACGCCGTCGACCTTGGTAGCCTTGAGGACAATCTCGGCACCAATCTCGGCGCCGCGTAAAGCAGCCGCCGTGTCCGTGGTGAAGAAGGGGTTGCCGGTGCCGGCGGCAAAAATAACAACCTTCCCTTCTTCGAGGTACTGCAACGCCTTGGGCCGCACATAGGGCTCCACAATCCGCTCGATGCCGATAGCCGACATCACACGCGGCGTAAGGCCGGCTTTGTCCATGGTGTCGCCCAACGCCAGCGCGTTCATCACCGTGGCCAACATGCCCATATAGTCAGCGGTCGCCCGGTCCATGCCCACCGAGCCGCCTGCCACGCCCCGAAATATATTGCCGCCGCCAATTACGACCGCCACCTGCACACCCATGCGGGTGATATCGGCAATTTCTTCCACCATACGCACAATGGTCGCGCGGTTGATACCGAAGGCGTCATCTCCCATCAAGGCTTCACCTGAAAGTTTCAACAAGATTCGCTTGTAGGCTGGCATGAGGGAGTCCTGTCGTTTTTATGGGCGTAAATTTAGCGGCCTTGCGGATCAGCCGGTACGGTCAGGCCGCCTTGGCTGCAGCCACCTGGGCAGCTACTTCAGCGGCAAAATCGTCGACCTTTTTCTCTATGCCTTCACCGACCACATACAGCGTGAACGATTTCACAGTAGTTCCGGCCGCTTTGAGCATCTGCTCGACAGTTTGCTTGTCATTTTTGACGAAGGGCTGGTTAAACAGCGACACTTCCTTGAGGTACTTCTGCACACCACCGTCAACACGTTTGGCAACAATTTCGGCCGACTGCACTGCTTTGCCTTCGGCTTGTGCCTTGCTCGCGTCTTCAGCGGCTTTGGCAGCCGCGACAGAGCGTTCTTTGGCGACCAGTTCGGCGGGCACCTGGTCGCTGGAGAGCGCCACCGGCTTCATGGCTGCCACATGCATGGCCACGTCTTTGGCAGGCACTTCTTCGCCCTCGTACTCAACCACCACGCCGATGCGGGTGCCGTGCAGATAAGAGGCCAGCTTGCTGCCTTCAAAACGCTTGAAGCGGCGCACACTCATGTTTTCGCCAATCTTGCCGATCAAGCCTCTGCGCACGTCTTCTATCGTCGGGCCGAAACCGTCAAGCAAAAGAGGCATGGCGCCGACGGCTGCCACATCGACCGGGTTGTGCGCGACGATGCCTTCCGCGACCGCTTTGGTGAATGCCAGGAAGCTGTCATTTTTTGTCACAAAATCGGTTTCGCAATTGATTTCAACGAGCGCACCAACAGCGCCCGTGATGTGGGCGGCCACCACCCCTTCAGCAGTGATGCGGGAAGCAGCCTTGCCCGCCTTGTTGCCCAGCTTCACACGTAGAATTTCTTCGGCTTTTTCAAAATTGCCCTCAGCTTCAGTCAGTGCTTTTTTACACTCCATCATGGGGGCGTCGGTTTTGGCGCGCAGTTCTGCGACCATCTTTGCGGTAATTGCCATTGCCATTTTTAATTCTCCGTAATTTTGTTTCAACCCGGAAGTGCGCTTAAAGCGGCGCCCTTCGTCTTGTTAGCTTGTAAAAAAGGGGCTACGCGAGCCCCTTTTATGCATCTGGCACCAAGGCCAATGCCTATCAGGCGGCTGCGTTTTCCACTTCGACAAACTCGTCAGAAGCCTCTTCAGGCACGGCACGGATCACCGCATCCTTGGCGCTGGCGCGGCCTTCGATGACAGCATCTGCGATACCGCGGGCATACAGCGCCACAGCCTTGGAGGAATCATCATTGCCAGGAATCACATAATCGATGCCGAGTGGCGAGTGGTTAGTATCAACCACGCCAATCAGCGGAATGCCCAGCTTCTTGGCCTCCAGGATCGCAATCTTGTGGAAACCCACGTCGATCACAAAGATAGCGTCTGGCAGCGCAGCCATGTCCTGAATACCGCCGATGTCTTTTTCAAGCTTTTCGATTTCGCGCTTGAAGGTCAGTTGCTCTTTCTTGCTGATGGTGTCGAGGCCGGCTTCCTGCTGGGCCTTCATCTCCTTGAGGCGCTTGATCGAGGTCTTGACCGTCTTGAAGTTGGTCAACATGCCGCCGAGCCAGCGCTGATCCACATAAGGAATGCCGGCGCGCTGGGCTTCGGCAGCCACGGTTTCGCGGGCAGAGCGCTTGGTGCCGACCATCAGGATCGTGCCGTTGTTGGCAGTCAACTGCTTGGCGAACTTCATCGCTTCCTGGAACATCGGCAGCGATTTTTCCAGGTTGATGATGTGAATGCGGTTGCGATGGCCAAAAATGAACGGAGCCATTTTTGGGTCCCAGAAACGGGTCTGGTGACCAAAGTGGACGCCGGCTTCCAGCATTTCGCGCATGTTTGTAGACATAATTAACTCCAAAGGTTGTTTCTAAAACCAGCGCTTATCGCTGCGGAACATTCCGGGCGACACCTTGTATGGCTGATTTGCGATTTACCCTGCCGACAACTTCATCGCCATTGGCAGAGCCGGCTGAGTATAACATTTGATCCCTATGAACCCGTA
>JBKJZS010000219.1:0-6658 GCA_046714915.1 Polaromonas sp.
GCGCATCAACTCATCGCGCGTCAACATCAATAGCCGCGGCTGCTTTTTTACTTCTTCGCGGTACCACAGCTCACAGCTGAACCCGCTGCACACTTCGGCTGGCAACTGCTGGTCGTAAAACGCGAAGATCAATTCGTCGTCCACCAGCACATCCTGGCGCCGCGCCTTGTGCTCCAGGTCCTGCACCTGTTCGATCAGCCTCAGGTTGGCCGCCAGAAACGGCAGCTTGGTGTCCCAGTTGCCGGCGACCAGCGCTTCGCGAATAAAAATCTCGCGCGCCGTCACCGGATCAACGCGGCCGAAGTTGACGCGCCGGCCGTTGTAGATCACCAGGCCGTAAAGCGTGGCGCGTTCCAGCGCGGTGACTTGTGCGGCCTTCTTTTCCCAATGCGGGTCAAGTAGCTGCTTCTTTAAAAGGTGGCCAGCCACCTGCTCTACCCACTGCGGTTCAATATTGGCGATGCCCCGGCCAAACAGGCGGGTGGTTTCGACCAATTCCGCCGCCACAATCCAGCGCCCTGGCTTTTTGCTGAGCTTGGCGCCCGGATGCCGGTAAAACTTGATGCCGCGCGCACCCAGGTACCAGTCGTCCTCGTCACTCTTGACGCCCAGGTTGCCGAGCAGCCCGCAGAGCATGGACAAGTGCAGCTGCTCATAACTCGCGGGTCTGTCATTGAGGTGCCAGCCCTGCTCGCCGACCACACTGTGCAACTGAGAATGAATGTCGCGCCACTCGCGCACGCGGCGGATGTTGACGTAGTTTTCGCGTAGCAGGTTTTCATACTGGCGGTTCGTCAGTTTATGAACAGCGTCATGGCCACCGCGCGAGTCCCCCAGCCACTTCCACAGCTTCAGATACCCGCTGAACTCGCTTTTTTCGTCGTCAAACTTGGCATGCGCCTGGTCGGCCTGGGCCTGCTTGTCCATCGGCCGGTCGCGTACGTCCTGCACGCTGAGCGCGCTGGCAATCACCAGCACTTCGTCGAGCGCCTGCCGGTCCTTCGCTTCCAGAATCATGCGGCCCACGCGCGGGTCCAGCGGCAGTTTGGCCAGGGAGCGGCCCACTGGCGTCAATTCGTTGTCGTCGTCCACCGCGCCCAGTTCGGCCAGCAGCTGATAGCCGTCGGCAATCGCGCGGCCCTGGGGCGGCTCAATGAAGGCAAAGCTTTCGATCGTGCCGAGGTGCAGCGCCTTCATGCGCAAAATCACCGCCGCCAGCGAGCTGCGCAAAATTTCGGGGTCGGTAAAACGCGCCCGGCCCAGAAAATCCTGTTCGTCATACAGGCGCAGGCAAATACCGTCGGCCACCCGGCCGCAACGCCCGGCGCGCTGGTTGGCGGCCGCCTGCGATATCGGCTCGACCATCAGCTGCTCAACCTTGTTGCGAAAGCTGTAGCGTTTGACGCGGGCCGTGCCCGCGTCAATCACGTAGCGGATGCCTGGCACTGTCAGCGAGGTCTCGGCCACGTTGGTGGCCAGCACGATGCGCCGGCCGGTATGGCCGTCAAAAATCCGGTCCTGCTCGGCCTGGCTCAGGCGCGCAAACAGCGGCAGCACTTCGGCGTTGCGAAACAGTGGCTGGTGGCTCAGGTGTTTTCGCAGGTGGTCAGAGGCCTCGCGGATTTCACGCTCGCCCGGCAGAAAAATTAGAATGTCGCCGGCGCTGTGCGGGTTACGCCAGAGTTCATCGACACCCTCAGCAATTGCATCATTGAGGTCATGGTCGCGCGACTCCTCAAAAGGCCGGTAACGCTGCTCGACCGGGAACATGAGCCCCGACACCATGATGACCGGCGCCGGAATCATTGGCCTCCGCGCTCCGGGCTGTGCTTCGTCGCGAGGCCTTGCAGGCCGCGGCTCGCGCGACGCTTCGCCTCTGTCACTTGTCCAAACCTGCTCAGGCAGGTTTGGAGCCGCAGGCTCCAGCCCCTCGGGGGCTGCGCCTGCCTGGGGGCGTCCCGGCGCTGGCGCATTTGATGCAAAGTAGTCGGCAAAACGCTGCGCATCAATCGTCGCCGAGGTAATCACCACCTTCAAGTCGGGCCGGCGCGGCAGCAGCTGGCGCAAATAACCCAGTAAAAAATCTATGTTCAGACTGCGCTCGTGCGCCTCGTCAATGATCAGCGTGTCATACGCTCTGAGCATCGGATCGGTCTGCGTTTCGGCCAGCAAGATACCGTCGGTCATCAACTTGACCGACGCATCCCGACTCAGGCGGTCCTGAAAGCGGACTTTGTAACCCACTACCTCACCCAGCGGTGTTTTTAGTTCTTCGGCAATACGTTTGGCGACGCTGGAGGCCGCAATGCGGCGCGGCTGGGTGTGACCAATCAGCTTGCCCTTCGCCGCAGGGGAACCGTCCCTGTTTGTGACCGGGTAATTGAGCTTGCCGCGGCCCATTGCCAGCGCAATTTTGGGCAACTGCGTGGTTTTGCCGGAGCCCGTTTCGCCGCAAACGATGACAACCTGGTGCGCCCGCATGGCGGCCATGATCTCTTCACGTTTCCCCGAAACGGGCAGCGACTCCGGGAACTCAAGGTGCAATGGCGCGGACAAAGGGACGGTACTCAAAACCCTCAATTATCGACGGTCCCGGGGCGCTGCGGCGCCGGGCCGCCGGAAAGTTTTACGAATCAAGCACCGGCAGTTCGACGGGCTCGTCGGAAGAGCGGTCAAACCAGGCCACCCTGCTCGTATAACTCATGGCGGTGCGGGACATGGCCCGGCCAATGCTCAACGCACTCGAAGCTTCGGCGTCGGCGTCGGACACCAGCAGCACGCCGACACCGATTTCGGCCTTCCATCGGGTTTGGTCGCTTTCGCGCCGGACCGATTCGAGGCTGGTATTCAGACCCACCGATTTGGACAGGCGAGCGGCGACCCGATGTGCCAACTGGATCAGCTGGCCACTGTCGCTGAGGTTGTGCAGCAGCAGCAAAAACCCATCCGTGGACAAACGGCCCATCTCCACATGGGCGGGCACGCTACTCCTTAACCGGCCCGCGCAGACAAACAGCGCGTGGTTGACCGCCGCCATCCCATGCAACTTTTCCAGTGCATACAAATTTCCCAGACTCACCACCAACAAGCCCAGAACTGCCGGCTCGTCACGCTGGCGCCTGAAGGCGTCTCCGATCATTTGTCCAGTTTCCGTATGCGACAGCATGCGTGTCACAGGGTCGTAACTGGGGCCCTGCACCATGACTTGGTGCAGCTCGATCAGGTAAGAATAACGCGCCCACAGCGCCGCAGCCATCATGGTCATGTACGCCGTCCCGGCCAGCGCGGTCACCGCATGCACCTGCCAGGACACCTGCCCCCGCGCCAGCGCAATCCAGCTCAACCCGGCCACCGCAACCAGCATGAAAAACACACCCGCAACCGCCACCCAGGCCAGCCTGTCGCCGCGGTAAGCACTGCGTAACGCAACAAACAGCGCTACCCCGCCCAGGGAGCAGGCGATGCCCACGCCAAGCGCGAGCGCCTGCATCGGCAACAGCAGCCAGCTCACCGCCCCACCGCCAAGGGCAAGGGCGGCCAGCGCCATCTGGGTACGTTGCCGGGCTTGGGGGCTGGAAAATGCGCCCACGATTGAAAAAAGCAGGTAGGCCAGAAAGGCCGAGACAAGCATTGCCACATGCGCCAGGAAACGTGCAAGCGTGTCTTCATCGGAGATGGGCAGAGCGCCCAGAAAAGCCAACACAAAAAAACCGGAGGCTACCGCCGACAAGGCAGCATTGAGCGAGATCCGGTACAAGGAACGGGTAAAGGCCATCGCGGAGCCAGCCAGCATCAATGCCGCTGCGCCGAAATAACACCCCCAAAAGCCGTACGCCAGTTTGTCCATAATTTGACGCATTATCCTGGGTAACCGGCACAGGCGCAGCCGGCATGAGGCATGCCTTGCCTTACCCGTGGCACTCTGCGTCCTCCCTTACACTCACTGGCATTGCCCGGAACAGTCTGGCGTTTCCGTCCTGCTGCCCTGCCCCACCCGTCGGCTGACCGGTCCCGAACCCGAAAGCGCACCCATGTCTGCCATATTCAATTTCACTTTTGTGCCCTGGTTTCGCTCGGTGGCGCCTTATATCCATTTGCACCGCGGCAAAACTTTCGTGGTCGGCATTGCCGGCGAGGCCATTGCGGCCGGCAAACTCCAACACCTGGCACAGGACTTGGCCCTGATCCAGAGCATGGGCGTGAAAATTGTGCTGGTGCACGGCTTTCGGCCGCAGGTCAACGAGCAGCTGGCGGCCAAGGGCCACGAAGCAAAGTATTCCCACGGGATGCGCATAACCGACTCGGTCGCACTGGACTGCGCGCAGGAAGCCGCCGGCCAGCTGCGCTACGAAATTGAAGCCGCGTTCAGCCAAGGCCTGCCCAACACACCGATGGCCGGCTCCACGGTGCGCGTCATCTCGGGCAACTTCATCACCGCGCGGCCGGTTGGCATTGTCGACGGCGTGGACTTCAAACACTCTGGGCTGGTGCGCAAGGTCGACACTGCGGGCATCCAGCGTACGCTGGACTTTGGTGCCATGGTGCTGCTCTCGCCCTTTGGTTTTTCGCCCACCGGCGAAGCCTTCAACCTCACCATGGAAGAAGTCGCCACCAGCGTGGCGATTGAGCTGCAGGCGGACAAACTGATTTTTCTGACCGAAATTCCTGGCATTCGCATCCACCCCGGTGAGCCCGAGAGCGAAGATAACCCGATTCATACCGAGCTGCCGCTGGCCGACGCCGAAAAGCTGCTGGCGCAGCTGCCCAACCCGACCCAGCCGACCGACACCGCGTTTTATCTGCAGCACTGCGTCAAGGCCTGCAAGTCTGGCGTTGAGCGCAGCCACATCCTGCCGTTTGCAGTGGACGGTTCGCTGTTGCTGGAAATTTATGTGCACGACGGTATCGGAACCATGGTGATCGACGAAAAACTGGAGAGTCTGCGCGAAGCCACCGCGGACGACGTGGGCGGCATTTTGCAGTTGATCGAGCCGTTTGAAAAAGACGGCACCTTGGTCAAACGCGACCGCACAGAGATCGAACGCGATGCCGCGCAATATACGGTCATCGAGCACGACGGCGTGATCTTTGGCTGTGCAGCGCTTTATCCCTACCCGGAAGCCAAAACAGCGGAAATGGCCGCACTTACCATCTCGCCGCAGAGCCAGGGCCAGGGGGACGGTGAACGCATTCTCAAACGCATCGAACAGCGCGCCCGCACCACGGGTCTTCAGAGTATTTTTGTTCTTACAACGCGCACTATGCACTGGTTTATCAAACGCGGATTTACGCAGGTAGACCCCGAATGGCTGCCCGAAGCCCGCAAACGCAAATACAACCTGAACCGCAAAAGCCAGGTGCTCGTCAAAAATCTGCATCCCCAAGGTTAGCAAGGCGCTTGCGCCCCAGCGCCCGTCGCCGGCTCGATGAAGTGTGCAGCTCTCGATGTCAGCGCATGAACAGCGCCCCGTGGTGACGATCTGCGGAACGTGTCAATGACTTTGCGACACCTGGCTTCATAAATTTACTGTGCAGTGTTGGGTCCGCCGGGCGCTGCGCAACACGCCTGAAGGCGCTTTTAAAGCTTGGAAATCGCCGCAGCCTTGTCATTTGCTCCTGAAATGATAGCTTTTAGCGCTTGTCAACCAAGGTCTTGAGCCCTGTTTGACACTGAAACCTTGCGCCATCAGAAGCTGCGGTTCTTGTACGCCTCCACCAGCAACGGCATTGGCAATGGGTCATGCTCAAAAATGACCTTATTCCGAGGGGAAACGGCATCACAACGACAAGCCGTCAAAGCGCGTTCAACCTTTTGCCAGCAGCCGCCCAATTCACGCTTCGGCGGGGTGGCAGACCTTCCGAAAAACAAGATTTCTGGTTGAAAAAAGCATTTAAATTACATAACGAAACATTGGTTACATTTAGCTACAACCAACAAATGTTACAGATTGGCGCCTCTGCACAACGATGGAAATAGCCCCAAATCGCCGATTCTGCCTGCCACACGCTGGTAGGGAGGTCCGATTTCTGAAGCATCTGGCCTCTAAAAACAGGCCGAAATTGGGTAGTCCACACGGGATAGATCCTCCCCCACTTTGGCAACACACTGACTTCAAGCGCGCGGCAGCTCAGAAACGACATCGATGTGAATCTGTTTCCGAATGTGTTTGTTTGTTGCCGCCGCCAATAGTCCGGATGACCTGAAACCTCAGTCGTAACACGGGTCTCCCGTTTTTCCGGATTTTGGGTTTTTTGCTTGACCAGGCCATCGTGAAACTTTCAGAACACGCAGGCCAGGAACCAGATTAAAGGGGAACAATCATGGCTTCATTCAACAAAAACGATCTTGAGTTCATTCTCAAGCAGATCCAGATCGCCGAAGCACAAGCTTCCGGCCAGTCGTTGATAGATCTGGTGCCGAACGTGGTAGTGCCCTTCGGCCTGCGCACGGTCGACGGTACGTTTAACAACCTGTTGACGGACCAGAGCCAGTTCGGCGCCGCCGACACGCTCTTTCCGCGCATGTTGACACCGGTTTTCACAACGGCGGAGGCTCGCCCGGCGGGCCTCTTTGGCCCGGGCAGCCCCGCGGGGACAACTGTCACCTCCTACCAGCAAACCAGCGGGTCCGTGTTCGACTCGCAGCCCCGCACAATCA
>JBKJZS010000220.1:0-3738 GCA_046714915.1 Polaromonas sp.
TTCGAACAGGGAGTTGCCGAAACGCAGCGCAAAAAGGTTTTGCACCGAAGGCTTGCCGAGGTAGTGATCGATGCGGAAGATCTGCTTTTCCGGCAACACGCGCAGCACGGCTTCGTTGATGGCGCGGTTCGAGGCCAGGTCGTGGCCCAGTGGTTTTTCCAGAACCACACGGGTCTGCGGGCCATTGAGCCCGACGGCCGCCATGTTTTCGCAGATCGCCTTGAAAAGTGTCGGCGCGGTGGCCAGGTACATCACCACGGTGTCGGCCTGACGGGCCTGAAGGGTGGCGGCCAGCTGCGCATAGTCGGCAGGCCGGGACAAATCCATGGGCAGGTAGTGCAACAGCGCGGCAAAACGTTCAAACTCGTCGGCACTCGGGCGCTTGGCCAGCTCCACGCCGTCAAAGCGGGACTGGATCAGCGTGCGGTACTGTGCATCGCTCATGGCGTCGCGACCCACGCCCAAAATCCGTCCGTCTTTGGGCAGGGAGCCGTGACGAAAAGCCTGGAACAGTGCCGGCATCAATTTGCGCCAGGTTAAATCGCCAGTGCCACCAAACAGGACCAGATCAAAGCTCATGTCACACCCGCAGTCGTAATAAAGTTTCTTGTTTTTCTGGTTTAATGGTAACTCAAGAACAAAGCTCATTGCCAGTCGCTGCTTTTTTGGAGGCCCACGTTCACCATGAACCAACTCGAAGCTCTCAAACAGTTCACCACCGTGGTCGCCGACACCGGCGACTTCAAGCAGCTTGACGCCTTCAAGCCGCAGGACGCGACCACCAACCCGTCGCTGATTCTCAAAGCCGTGCAAAAGCCCGACTACCAGCCGTTGCTGGCCGACACGCTGGCGAAGTTCCGAGGCCGGGCGCTGGATGAGACCATGGACCGTCTGCTGGTGCGTTTTGGCTGCGAGATTCTGTCCCTCATTCCCGGTCGGGTGTCGACCGAAGTTGATGCGCGCCTGAGTTTTGACAGCAACGCCACCTTCACCCGCGGCGAGCGCATCATCGAACTGTACGAGGCCGAGGGTATTCACATCGACCGCGTGCTGATCAAGGTCGCCGCCACCTGGGAGGGCATTGAAGCTGCCCGTCGGCTGGAAGACCGTGGCATCCATACCAACCTGACGCTGCTCTTTTCTTTCTGCCAGGCAGTCGCCTGCGGCCAGGCCCGGGTGCAGCTGATTTCCCCCTTTGTCGGGAGGATTTACGACTGGTACAAAAAGTCCGCGGGCAGCAGCTGGATCGAAGCCGACCAGGCGGGCGCGAATGACCCGGGCGTCAGGTCGGTGCGCGAGATCTACAACCACTACAAGCACTTTGGTATTGCCACCGAGGTTATGGGTGCGAGTTTTCGCAACATCGGCCAAATCACCGCGCTGGCCGGCTGCGATTTGCTGACCATCAGCCCCGAGTTGCTGGCGCAGTTGGCCGCGACGGATGCGCCGCTGCAGCGCGCGCTGGACGCCCAGGCCGCCCAGGCGCTGGACCTGCCGGAGGTCAATTTTGACGAAGCAGGCTTTCGCTATGCGCTCAACGAAGATGCGATGGCCACCGAGAAGCTGGCCGAAGGCATCCGCGCTTTCGCCGCAGATTCGGTCAAGCTCGAACAGCTGATGCTTGCGGCATGAGCGAGCCCACCACGACCCGCTGTGACCAGACCCCGGCCTGGGCTGCGCTACACGCGTGTTTTGAAGCTTCCGGGAAAAAGTTTGATCTGCGCGAAGCGTTTGCAGCCAACCCCCAAAGGTTTGCAGATTTCAGCCAGGATGCTCCGCAGGTCTTTGCCGACCTCTCGAAAAACCTGATCGACGCGCCCAGCCAGGCCCTGCTGCTGGATCTGGCGCGCGAGTGCGGCGTGGAGCAGCACCGCGACGCGTTGTTTGCCGGCGAGAAAATCAACCGCAGCGAAGAGCGTGCGGCCATGCATTTTTTGTTGCGAAATCCGGCTTCAGCCCAACAGGGACGGGCACAAGCAGCTACTGAAAACATAGCGAACGAGCTTGCCCAGGTGCACCAAACCCTGGCCGCCATGCTGGGCTACGCAGAGCAGGTGCGCGGCGACGCGGCCATCACCGACATTGTCAATATCGGCATCGGTGGCTCCGACCTGGGCCCGCAGATGGCGGTGCTGGCGCTGGAAGAATTCAGGCTGCCGGGCAAGCGCTTTCATTTTGTCTCCAATGTGGACGGCGATGAACTGGCCACGGTGCTCAAGCTGCTCAAGGCAGACAGCACGCTGTTTCTGATTGCTTCCAAGACCTTCACGACCCTCGAAACCATGACAAATGCCTTGTCAGCCAAGCGCTGGTTTGAGGCAGAGGGCGGCCAGGACATCGCCCGCCATTTCGCAGCGCTGACGTCCAACGTGGCAGCGGCCCAGGCCTTCGGCATCCGCACCACTTTCGGCTTCTGGGACTGGGTCGGCGGTCGTTATTCGCTCTGGTCCGCCATCGGGCTGCCGCTGGCAATTGGCATCGGCGCGCAGGGTTTTCGGGATCTGCTGGCCGGCGCCCATGCGATGGACGGGCATTTTCGTGCAACGCCGCTGGAGCAGAACCTGCCAATGCGGCTGGGCCTGCTCGATGTTTGGTACCGCAACTTCCACGGTTTCACCAGCCGCAGCATTGCGCCCTACAGCAGCGCCTTGCGTCGCTGGCCGGCCTACCTGCAGCAGCTGGAGATGGAAAGCAATGGCAAGCGCGTCGATGCCCAGGGCCGGGCTCTGCCGTTTGCTACCGCACCGGTGCTCTGGGGCGAACCGGGCAGCAACGGCCAGCACGCCTATTTTCAGATGCTGCACCAGGGCAGCGATGTGGTACCGGTCGAGTTTGTGGCGGTCAAAAGAGCCCGCCATGGATTGCCCGGCCACCATGACAAGTTGCTGGCCAACGTATTGGCCCAAGCCCAGGCACTGATGCTGGGCAAGAGCGATGTGGACGGGCACAAACATTTCCCCGGGAATCGTCCCAGCACCTTTTTATTGCTCGACGAACTGACTCCGGCGAGCCTCGGAGCACTGATCGCCTTGCAGGAACATCGCGTGTTTGTCAGCGGATCGATCTGGGGCATCAACAGCTTTGACCAGTGGGGTGTCGAGCTTGGCAAGGTGCTGGCCAAGGCCCTCGAGCCGCGCCTTCAAAGCGGTGATCTTTCAGGGCTCGATGGCTCTACCGCCGGCCTGTTGCAACGACTGCAATAACCTCAACGGAGAGTGACCTCCACAACGGCCCCGACCCCGCGACTGCCGGGCTGGCCTATGGCACGCGGGGAATTTGCCCAGTATCAATTCTGTGAGGAGGAGAAACGCAGTGAATTTCAGCCAAGCCATTCCACCTGCTTTGCCCAGTACGCGACTTTTTCGGGTCGCGCATCCCGCCCTGAGTTCTGGTGGTTTTTTCTGTTTCAGATGGCGGTCTCGGTTGGCGCTTCGATGATCAGTGAACTGCTCAGTGGACTGCTGTCTCTGGCGCTGCTGCTTCCCGCGCTCGCAGTGGGCGCACGCCGCCTGCATGACATGGGCCGCAGCGCCTGGTGGCAATTGCTCCTGCTCACCGGCATCGGCCTCTTGGTGCTGATTTACTGGTGGGTTCAGCCGGCGGGTGAAGGCAGCAACGGGTAGGGCGCTGCGTCCGCCTGCGCTTGTTGGCGGACAACTGGGCGGACAAAAAACGGGCCGCAGTGCTTTCGCACTGCGGCCCTTTTTGCTGGAGCTGAGCTCAGCCGAACATTACATG
>JBKJZS010000221.1:0-1257 GCA_046714915.1 Polaromonas sp.
GTCAGGGGGTCGCTGTGGGCCTCGATTCCGACCAGCAGCGCGTAGTCAGTGTCCTTGAAAGCGGTCAGGGGGTCGCTGTGGGCCTCGATTCCGGCGAGCAGCGGAAATGCGCAGTCGTCGAGTTCCATGATCACGCCTTTGAGCGCTTTTTGCGGGCCTTCAACAGGAACTTCAAGCAATTGCAAAATGACAGGCTGGTCTTTTCCGAGCATTTCGCCGGAAGCAATTCGGAACAGCAATGCATAACCGATTTGGCCTGCTGCACCGGTGACAGCAACACGGACGGGTTTTTTGCTCATGATTGAGGACTCCAGGAAAGTAAAAAGCGGTTTGGATGAAGTGTGAAGTGAGATGTTTGGCGCCAGCTCGTGACCTTGCGGATCGATCCGGGCAGGTCTTTGACCCGCGAAACTACCCCGATTGGGACAAGCTGTGCGTTGGGCTCAAGCAATGATTTTACGCGCTAAAGGTGCCGGACGTCAATTTGTCTTATGTCTTATATAAGATATGATCGAGCCGATCAAACCTCTGCGCCCATGACCGCCATCCCCGCCCCTTCCGTCGAAGATTTTGCAGGTGCCACACCGGCGTTTAGCCCGTTGTACCAGCAGATCAAGGGCCTGATTTTGCAAAGCTTGCAGTCCGGCGAGTGGAAACCTGGCGAGGCCATACCCTCCGAGATGGATCTGGCGGCCCGCTACCGCGTCAGCCAGGGCACGGTGCGCAAAGCCATCGACGAGCTGGCTACGGATAACCTGGTGGTACGCCGGCAAGGCAAAGGCACTTTTGTCGCCACCCATGCCGAACAGCAGGTGCAGTTTCGCTTTCTGAAGCTGGTGCCCGACAGCGGGAGCCCGGGCAGCGAAGGTCCCGCCCAGCGCGACATCATCGAATGCCGCCGCGTCCGCGCCAGCGCCGAGATTGCACGCGCGCTGGCACTGCGCACCGGCGATGCGGTGCTGCACGCGCGTCGGGTGCTGAGTTTTGCCGGCACGCCCACGATTCTGGAAGATATCTGGCTGCCGGCCGCCCCGTTCAAGGGTCTGACCGCTGAACGGCTGGCCGACTACCACGGACCGATGTACGCATTGTTTGAGACCGAGTTCAATGTGCGCATGGTTCGCGCCGAGGAAAAAATCCGCGCCGTACCCGCACCTGACGGTCACGAAGTGCTTTTGAAGGTAGCGCAGGGCACGGGGCTGCTCAGCGTGGAGCGATTGGCCTACACCTATAACGATGTGCCGATGGAGTTGCGGC
>JBKJZS010000222.1:0-5390 GCA_046714915.1 Polaromonas sp.
TTCCAGCGAGCGGTTGCGCTCGATGGCGGTATGAAGAGCTGGCTCGAGGCGGGCTACCCCGTGCGCGCGGGGCCGGCGGCCTGACCTTGTTGCGAGTGGATACAGGCGGCGGTCCTGAGTCACCCAAGCGCCTCGCGTGCAGCGCAGCGGCCATCACTCGCTTCCGATTGAGGAACGGTCCGAAGCGCCAATGACGGGTCGCTGGCCCGAGCCCACCCGGCCATGAAATCTGAAGACAATGTCGGCCAACCACGGTAAGTCTCGACCGGTTGCGACTGGCCGGCGATTGCCGGTGAAGGGCCAGATTGGAGGAAGAGGCGCTACGCCGGGTCGTAGCCGATTTCGGCAGGCCGAGCAACCGCAATCAAGTGTCCGCTACCGCTGCCTATGCAGACATTCAGCGAACCCGCATTGACCGACTGGTTTAGACTGACTCCTGACCTAGGCGCTGCCGGATAGCGGTCGCTCAACGGCGTGCATCAGCGGCCCGGGTCATCGCAGGTCCGCTGCATGCACTTGTTGTGTGGCACTTCGATATTTTCACTATCGGTCGACCGTCATTATTCGTCCCAAACGTAGCGATGCTTCCGATTAGCTGGCTGCGTTTCTTCGCGCGAGGGTCGGTCGGCCTGCTCAAGCTGTTGTAGGCTTGCTTGCGCCAGGTGCTGCCCCGTAAACCGTTCCGTTGTTCCAGTTTTCGACGTATTCCTCGATCGACAGAGTCCACCCGTTCTTCATGTTTTCGTCGAAGTACTCAAAGAGAATCCCGTCTGGTACAGTCATCGATAGCAGAACAGTCGCACCTTCGTCGCCACCGTGCTCATCATGCGGGTGTGCGTCGGCGGGAGCGAGCGCATAGTCGCCCTTCTTGCGATGAACGGACTTGGTCGTCCCGTCCGGCAACATTTCCTTCAGGAACTGTTCACCCTCCAGGACCAGGGTGACGGTCGAGGCGACATGACGGTGCCGCCTGCAGTGACCACCCTTTCCGAATCGGAGCAGCATATCCAGCCGTCCGCTTGGCAAGTCGTAGCCGAGCAGGCTGTACTCGAAATCGACCCGGAAGTCTTTGCAGTTCGGGTCCGTCACGTGTCGCCACTCGACGGACTGAAGATCGAAGCTCTTGGAGATAACCGGCATGGGACATCCTTAGACTGGTAACTATTACTAGAAGTATGCAACACACCCTTGATTTCAGCAAAATCGTGTAATGCAAGGCAATCGCAAGCCTCTCCGCCAGCGCCCGAGTAGCGTGCGGTGCGGATACACCGGGACGTCGGGTTACGCTGCGCTAGCTCGACATGCTCGAGGTAAGAAGCCTGAATCGTTGCGAAATAAAGCTGTTGGCAGGGAGTTTCAGGGTGCGCCCAACCATTCGAGGATATGCCGCGTCACATCTTCGGGTTTCTCGCGGTGAAGGAAATGGCCGGCACCGGAAACGGCCTGATAGCTGTATTCGCCGGAAAAATATTGGGCCTGATCGGTCATCAGCTCGGCGCGAAGATCATCGCCGCCGCAGAGTGCGAGTGTCGGAACCGTGATGGGTCGGTCCATGCTCGGCCGCATCTTTTCGAGGCGAGGATCTCCTTTACGTGGATCAAGCATGGCCCGGTAATAGCCGAGCGTTGCCGCGAGTACGCCAGGTTCGCCCAGCATTGACTTGATCTCGCGCATATGCGCCGCATCCTGGTAGCCGGGCGAGGTCCAGTAGTTCCATAGATAGTCGACAAATGCGAAATCATTCGCAGCAAGCGCCTTCTCGGGCAAATCAGGCAACTGGAAGAACCACCAATGAAAAGAGCGCTGGATGTGTTTTGCGTCCAGCAGGCTTTTCACCACCTGCGCCGGGTGCGGAACCGCCATCACGACCGCGCGCCGGATGAGTTCGGGGAAAGCCGCGAGCACGGCGTACGAGATGATTGCGCCCCAGTCCTGCCCGACAAGATGGACCGGCTTGCCGCCGCCCAGCAGCCGGATCAACTCAGCGATATCGGTCGCGAGCGTGGCTTTGTCATAAAAGCCGTCCTTCGGAATTTCGGTCGGGTAATACCCGCGCAAGTAGGGCGCGACCGCCCGGTAGCCGGCGGCAGCCAGCGCCGAAATCTGATGGTCCCAGGTATGCGCCGTGTCGGGAAAACCGTGAAGCAAAATGACGAGCGGCCCGTCGCCCTTTTCAATATAAGAAAAATCGAGTCCGTTCGCGCGCAAATGATTCATGGCCGCTACCTATCTGTGAGTCGCCGCAAGGCAATAACTGTATTTTCAATTCTGCCGTCCGCATGGCAATCCACGAAGGCGTATTTTGTTCCAGAAAACAAGAATGACCTAGGATGATTTCGGCCGAGTCCTGGCACTTGCCGCAAACGAAGCTCTGACTTTGGCAAAGAAACAGCTTGCCTGCCCGGGGCTATGCCATTGAGTGCCCTGTCCATGCGAATCACTTGAAAAGTGTGATTGCCGTAAGATTGCCAGATGAGTTCCACAGATCACGATCACAGCGAGTTGGGTGAAATGGATTTGCGCGTGCGGGCACTGGAAACCGTGCTGACGCAGAAAGGGTATATCGATCCCGCCGCGCTCGATGCAATTATTGATACCTATCAGACCCGAGTCGGCCCGCGCAATGGGGCGCGGGTTGTGGCTCGTGCCTGGTCTGATCCAGGCTACCGGGAATGGCTGTTCACCGATGCCACGGCGGCAATTGCCTCGCTGGGCTACCAAGGACGCCAGGGTGAACACATGGTTGTAGTGGAGAACACCCCCGAGCGCCATAACATGGTCGTCTGTACGCTGTGCAGCTGCTATCCCTGGCCGGTACTGGGATTGCCGCCCACCTGGTACAAGAGTGCGCCGTACCGCTCGCGGGTCGTCAAGGACCCGCGCGGCGTATTGGCGGAATTCGGGGTCACCCTGCCGGAAGCAATGGAGATCCGGGTCTGGGACTCGACCGCGGAGGTTCGTTATCTCGTTATTCCGCGTCGCCCTGAGGGCAGCGAGGGGTTTGACGAAGACGCACTTGCCTGCCTCGTCACGCGGGATTCCATGATTGGAACCGGGCTGGCACTGCTCCCTGGGTCAGGCCTATCGTGACTTACACGACGCACGCCGATCTGGGTGGCTTGCCGGGTTTCGGCCCGATCACGCTTGAACCCGAAGGCGAGTTGTTCCACGCGTCGTGGGAGCCACGCGCACTTGCACTGACCGTAGCCATGGGCGCAACCGGCGCATGGAACCTGGACATGATGCGGGCCGCGCGTGAGACGCTGCCTGACTACCGCGAACTCAGCTACTACGAAATCTGGCTCTTTGCCCTGCAAAACATGCTTGAAAAGCGGGGCCTGGTGACGCCCGAGGAAGTCAGCGCCGAGCGCATGTTGCATGCATCGCCAGCCTTGCCACGCGCTCTAAAAGGGGCCGATGTCAAGGCAGCGCTGGCGCGGGGCGCTTCGACCGAACGCTCCCCTGTCGAGCCCGCTCGATATGCACAGGGCCAGAAAGTACGGGTTCGCAAACTGCAGGCAGATCATCACACCAGGTTACCCGCGTATGTTCTTGGTAAAGAGGGTGTGGTTGAGCAAATTCGCGGTGTGCACGTCTTTGCAGACGCGCACGCGCAAGGACTGGGCGAGCAGCCACAGTGGCTCTATGCTGTGGCCTTTGACGGCGGTGCGCTGTGGGGGGATGCCGGTTCGCCTGGCGTGCAAGTGTGCATTGACGCATTTGAGCCTTACCTGGAAGCACTGTGACCGAGATTCCTGCGGCAATGAACGATGGCGCCGCCGTCTTTCGGGAGCCGTGGGAAGCACATGCGTTTGCCATCGTATTGATGCTTCATGAGCGTGGCATTTTCACTTGGCAGGAATGGGCCGACGCCCTGGCCGCGCAGATCGCCCGTGCGCAGCGCGATGGCGATCCGGACCGGGGCGACACCTATTACGAACATTGGCTGCATGCCCTCGAGTCCCTGGTAGCCAACAAAGGCGTCAGCAGCAGAGTCGAACTGGATCGATATCGTGACGCTTGGGATCATGCCGCTGACCGTACGCCCCATGGTCAGCCGATTGAATTACGGCTCGGTGATTTCAGCTAGTCGTCTTTGCCTGCATCGAGTCGCATTGCCCTATTCCTGCCTGTCGTCACCTGTGTGATCGCTTTGAAACCAACCCTCGGCGAGCGCACCTCAATCGTCAAAAGTGCAGCGATTCTCGACCGTCCACACAAGTCGTTCGCAAGAAGCTGCTGATTCGATAGCATTTCCAGCCCGGCGGCAGGCTGGCACGCGCTGGAGCAAAAAGCTTTTCTTGTGATTGCGGGCAGAGTCTGTCCCGGACTCGGTCCGGGAACCCGCAGGATCGGGCCTGCCCCGGACCTGATCCGGGTCCGGGATGACAAACCCGGGGCAGGGCTTCACTCGCCCGCACTGCCTTCAGCCCCTGCACTGAGCTGCAGCAACCAGGCCATCGCCTCTGCCAGCTCTTGCTGGATAATCTCGTGGGCGCTCGGGTATTCAGCGTAACGCAAGGCCATCGGAAGCGTCTCTACCAGCGCCCGAATAGCGTGTGCACTGGCCAGCGGAATCACCTGGTCGCGCGTGCCGTGGCTGACCCAGAGCTGCTTGCCCTGCAGTGTTTCGGACGGCGCCACCAAGGACAGGACCTGATTGAGCAGGCGGCTGTGCAGCACCATCGCCGCCTGCATCAGCTGAGGCTGCGTCAGCAACAGGGACAGCGCCATGATGCCGCCCTGGCTGAAACCGCCCACCACCACACGCTCGGTTGGTATGCCGAGTTGCTGCGCCGCCGAGCTCAGCGCTTGGGCGACCGTCTGCCGGCTGGCCGCCTCCTGTGCCTCGTTGATAACACGCCCCTGCGGCGTGATCGCAAACTCAAACCAGCCGTAGGCCCCCTGCCCCATGGCATACGGCGCGCGCAGGCTGAGCACATGAAAATGGGCGGGCACAAAAGGCGCCAGGCCAAACAGGTCTTCCTCGTTGCTGCCGACGCCGTGCATCAGCACCAGCAGCCACGGTGCAACGGTCGCTGCGTCGGCGGGTCGGTGCAGAAAAGACAAGGGAAGATTGAGCATGGTGAGGACTTCGTTGGATGAAGGCTTGATTATCGGCAACTTGCGTAGCCAGAGCCCCCATCCCGACCTCCCCTAAGGGGTGAAGGAGCAAAGCCACGGCCGCATCAAGCTCGCTATCGATTAAATAGCTGTTTGCGCCCGTGGAATAGGGGCTCGAAGCAATACGATTCCGTTAAGCCCTGGCCCCTGGTTTGTCATCCCGGACCCCGGATCAAGGCCGGGGCAGGCTCTGATCCGGGATCCATGCCTCCGCATTCTCCAGCCGGAAGCCGGGTTCATGGATTGCGGGTCAAGCCCGCAATGAC
>JBKJZS010000223.1:0-7644 GCA_046714915.1 Polaromonas sp.
GGCGCGCCTTGTCCAGGTTCACGTTGTCCGGCCAGCTGTTGAGGGGCGCAAATCGCTGTGTGCCGAAGCCCGCGCCACCGCGACCGTCGGCGATACGGTAGGTGCCTGCGCTGTGCCACGCCATACGGACGAAAAACGGCCCATAGTGGCCATAGTCCGCAGGCCACCAGTCCTGCGAATCCGTCATCAAAGCATGGAGGTCTTTGACTACGGCGTGCAAGTCGAGGCTCTTGAACTCTTCAGCGTAATTGAACGCCTTGCCCATGGGATCTGACAGTTCAGAGTGCTGCTGCAAGATATTCAGGTTCAGTTGATTGGGCCACCAGTCCGCATTTGTCCTGGCTCCAGCCACTGTGGGTTTGAGGGCGGTGCTCGCAAATGGGCATTTTGTTTCGGTTGACAAGGTGTTCTCCTTTGGGTGATACGACTTTTTACTCGACTGAGTCTAGAGCTGGGGCGTCGATAGAGCAATTCAATATTTCTTATCATATCGATAGCGCGATTATATGAGCTCATTGGGGTCTACCTCTGGGCCTAAACTGCCAGGACATCCCTATCTTCGAGCTGAACCGTAACCCCGCGAACCACCATGCCGATGTGGAGCAGGTGAGGCGCAGTGAGCAGCCTGTTGGGGTCCTGTAGCGGGGCTCCGGCAGTTTTTTGAGAGTGTGCGCTATGCTGGTGGTTTATCTTCAGGAGACACGCCATGGACGCGACATTTGAAAAAGGCCTGGTCACGCGCAAGCAGGTGATGGGCGAAGACTTTGTGGCCAACGCGTTTGCCAATGCCAGCGAGTTCACCCGCCCCATTCAGGAGCACATCACCGCCAAGGCCTGGGGTGATGTCTGGCAGCGCGAGGGACTGGACCGCAAAACGCGCAGCCTGGTCACGGTCGCGATGCTGACCGCGCTAGGCAAGCAGCACGAGCTCAAAGCGCATGTGCGCGGAGCGCTGAACAACGGCGCAACCACTGCCGAAATTCAGGAGGTCCTGCTGCATGCTGCGGTGTATTGCGGCGTGCCCACGGCAGTGGACGCTTTTCGCAGTGCGGCCGAGGTGGTGGACGGGGCGGAAAAAGCCTGAAATTTCCAGATTCTTGAAGCATTCAGGGCGTTTTCCCATGCAGGACGGGCGCAGGCAGCTATCAATAGAGTAGCAAGCCGCGTGCGTCAGGCTGCGTGGCTCAGCCAGTGAGCAGTTTGTGAACCAGGTCCGCAGTGGTGGATGCCTTGTATTTGCGCATCAGGCGGGCGCGGTAAATCTCCACGGTGCGGTGGCTGATGATGAGGGTGCGGCCAATCTCCTTGGACGTCAAGCCGACCATCAGGTGCGCAGCAACCTCGCGTTCGCGCGCCGTGAGTTCTGCCTTCACAGGCCGGCGCGAACTCAAGTCCTCGAAGGTCCAGATGCCTGACTGGTGCGGGTCGGCGCGGTTCAGTGCACGCCCGGTCACGTGGCACCAAAAGGTTTCGCCTTTGAGTCTTCCGTCCACCCGCTTCATGATCCGGTCGTCGGCGTAATGGCCCTTGGCATTGAGAATCGGCAGCATGCGCGCGCCGATTCGTTCGTACTCGTCGACGCTGGGGTACAGAATCTGAAAAGACTGGCCTAACAATTGTTCACGGGTCGCGCCGAACATCTCGCATAAATGCTCGTTGCAGTCCACCATGGCCCGGTTGCGTGAAAGCACCAGGCCAACAGGAGCCATATTAAATGCCAGGCGGTAATCGATCTCCATGGAGCCGGCCTGAGGGTTAGACTTTAGGGATAACTACGTATGTTAATAGGTAGTATCGTAAGGCTTTTAAAGTGTGTGTTGAAGTACTGCAGGAGATTTTTGTGAATAAACTTTTTCCCTCCGCTGCCGAGGCGCTCAAGGGTGTCGTCAAAGATGGCCAGCTGCTGGCCGTTGGCGGCTTTGGCCTGTGTGGCATTCCCGAAGCATTGATTGAGGCGCTGCGCGACAGCGGCGTCAAAAACCTGAGTGTCATTTCCAACAATGCCGGAGTGGACGGGTTTGGCCTGGGTAAATTGCTGGAAAGCCGACAGATCAAAAAAATGATTTCCAGCTACGTGGGCGAGAACAAGGAGTTCGAGCGCCAGTACCTGGCCGGTGAGCTCGAGCTGGAATTCACGCCGCAGGGTACGCTGGCGGAAAAGCTGCGTGCCGGCGGCGCGGGCATTCCGGCTTTTTTCACCAAAACCGGCGTTGGTACCCAGGTAGCCGACGGCAAAGAACTGCGAGAATTTGACGGCGAAACCTATGTGATGGAGCGTGCGCTGGTACCCGAGGTATCCCTGGTCAAAGCGCACGTGGCCGACAGGTCGGGCAATCTGCAGTTTCGCCTCACCGCACGCAACTTCAATCCCGCCGTGGCCATGGCCGGCAAGATTTGTATCGTCGAAGTTGAAAAGATCGTCGAGACCGGCGAGCTGGAGCCTGACCAGATTCACTTGCCCGGCATCTATGTGCACCGCCTCGTGCTCAATGCCAAGCCTGAAAAGCGCATCGAAAAACGTACCATCACCGAGAAAGCTGGAGCCTGATATGCCTTGGACCCAAGACCAGATGGCCGCGCGTGCGGCGCAGGAACTCGAAGACGGTTTCTATGTGAACCTGGGTATCGGCATCCCGACCCTGGTGGCCAATTTTGTGCCGGCCGATAAGGAAGTGTGGCTGCAATCGGAAAACGGCATGCTGGGCATCGGCGCCTTTCCGACTGAAGATGCGGTTGACGCCGATTTGATCAACGCCGGCAAGCAGACGGTCACCACCATCAAAGGCTCGTCGATTTTCGGCAGCCACGACAGCTTTGCGATGATTCGCGGTGGCAAGATCAACCTGAGCATCCTGGGCGCCATGCAGGTCAGCGAGAAGGGCGACTTGGCCAACTGGATGATTCCCGGCAAGATGGTCAAGGGCATGGGTGGCGCAATGGACCTGGTCGCGGGTGTCAAGCGTGTGATCATTCTGATGGAGCATGTCGCGAAGAAAAAAGACGGCAGCGAAGACCTGAAGATTCTTGAAAGGTGCACACTGCCGCTGACGGGTGTGGGTGTGGTGGATCGCATCATCACCGATCTTGCCGTGATGGACGTGACGCCGCAGGGCCTGAAATTGGTGGAACTGGCGCCTGGGGTGACGCTGGAAGCCTTGCAGGCCAAGACCGGCTGCAAGCTGCACTGACTGGCGGTGCCCGTCGATGCTGTTGATTTTCAGGCGGTGGGTGTCAGCGGTGTACTGACGATTTCTGCGCAGCTAGGCCCATCCCCGCTCACAGAGAAATCCCGTATGTTTGGCTTCCGTGGTCACCCCGTTTACGCCGGTGCGGGTGTTCCGAGGCGTGACGTGCTGTTCAAAAACATTGAAAAATAACGTTACGCTGCTCGCCCGGAGGCATGCTGGTACTGGCCGGGGTGCCCTGATCGTGTCAACTTGAAATGCTGGAGCGGGTGATGGGAATCGAACCCACGCTATTTGCTTGGGAAGCAAAAGTTCTGCCATTGAACTACACCCGCGTTTCTCCATTATAGATAGCACCTTCGCAGCGGCAACAGCAATCCGGCGGTCGTGGAAAAGTGAGATCGTGCAGGAGTTGCTCGCCCATGGCCAGCAACTGGCGCTGAGCTCACGCTCGGATTCCAGCCGCCAGCAGGTCCTGGACGCCAGAGCCCGGCAGCGCCTCGGTTCAGTGCGTGGTAGGCGGACCGGCGCTGCTTCAGGGCGTCGGGAAACGTGGCTGCAGCCGGTCGGTGCATCTGACTAAACCCCTCAGAAAGCGGTGTAGGCAGGTCTTCTTATCGCCAGTAGGGTTTGGGCAGCGGGGGCAGGTGGAGTTCAGGCAGGAGATGCTTGCGCAGGGCCGCTTGCAATGTACTCCGGACCTTGCCGGAGCGGGGTTTGATGGCCGTGCACAGGGCCTCAATCCGGGCTTTTGCGGTTGTGCGGTCATTGTGCCCGCCAAAGATGGCCTGGGCTTTTTTCAACCAGTCGAGCCAGTCTTCGGTGGCTTGCCGGTCGTAGCGGCTGCCGATGAACTCGGTCAGATAGCGCAGCTTCTTGGCCACGATGCGCAACCGGTGCAGTCGCGTCGGGCTCAGGCGCGCAAGCTTGGGCAGGGCCTGCCGCAGCTTGTGGTCGAGCTGGTCCAACAGGGCGGTGAGTGGGTCAAATGAAGCGGGTGCTGCATCGTCTGGCTGGGCCAGGCAACGGCCCAACTGCAGCAGCAAGCGCTGGCTGGCGCGCCCTTCGAGGGCGGCCTGCGCCTGCAGGCGCACGGTGCCCTGCAGCAGACTGGCGGCTTCTTGCAGTGCCTGGCGCAGTGCGGCATCCCCCAGGCAGTCGGCCAACGGTGGCCAGGTTTCCTCGATAAACACGTCCCAATCACGCGCCTCGCCCAACTGCTGGCCCAGCTTGCGCAGGCCGTCCAGCACCGGCGCCAGCGTCTCATCGTGCCATCGGGCCGCGCGCGCCAATGGACCGCAGGCCACGCGCAACCGCCGCACCGCGACGCGGACCTGGTGCAGATATTCGCTGTCGTTGGGCTGGCTCAGAAAGCCCGCCTCGTTGGCTTGCCAGTGGGCGAGGGCCTGCTCTATGGCCAGACGTACCAGTGCCTGCGCATCCGCATCCGCCAGCATTGGCGGCGCGGCTGCTTTGACAGGCGGCCCCAGGGGTTCTTTCAGGGCCAGCCGGCTGCCACGCTGGGCCTTGCTCCGGTTGTCAGCTACCAAGGGGTGCCGCTCGACCAGCAACAGGGCGAGGGAGAACAGGTCGTCCACTGAACCGCTGAGAAGTTCCAGCTCCAGTTCGCACAGGGGTTGGCTGTATTCACCGGCAAGAATGTCGCCGTGGTCGATGGCCACTTCTATCTCTGCGCCTGTGACGCCGTACAGCCGCCGGACCTCTCGCCTAAAGCGGGTACGAAACTGCGGCACCAGCCGGTCCTTGAGGGGTTCGAGCACAGGCTCAAAAAGGGTGCCCGACACTGGCAGCCATTCAAGGGCCGAGCCGGCCACTGCAAACTCAATTTCTTCCCGCTGATGCAAGCCCGCGCGGCTATTGCCGCCACTCTTGATGGTTTGCAGCCAGCGCCGGCCGTCGCGGCGCAAGCGCAGGCTGATGCCGGCCTGCGCCAGTGTTCGTTGTGGCGTGTCGTAGTAGGTGTTGTCGAGCTGTTTTCGCGTGCTGCGGATATTTGCCAGCAGCGGGTCAGCGCGCAACGCGTCGAGCGAAGACGGAGGCAGTCGCAGCTTGAGTTCGATTTCCATGGCATTTACGGCATGACGAAAGAGCCATGGTACTGAGCTGCGGCTTACAAGGGGGGGCTTGAATGAAAAGGCCCTCAATGGAGCCGGGTAGAGCCTGCTGTCGGGGGGGACAGGGACGCAGAGTGCTGGCTTGCGAAAACACCCTGCGCGGCCAGAAATTGACCCGGGACGACATGATGCCCGCCATCCGCTACGTGCCGGCCGGCGTGACCGAGATCATGAAAAAGCAGGGCGAACGCTGGGCTTATCGCCAGTCGGCGACTCCAGCTTGAGCATGCCAATGCCCGGCCCATAAGCGACGATGGCAATGTCCACGTTGGCTGCGCCCACATCGTCCTGCAGGTTTTCGGCGTTGTTGAGCGCGAGAATCCATTGGGTCGGGTCGTTGTCGCTGACCTGAATCACGATTTGGTGACGTTTTTGGCCGGTAGTCTCCCCGTTTAGGCGTGAACAGCTATCAAAAACGAAGTGCTTGGGGCCAGTGCACCGAACACGCCTGCTTGCATAAAAATTCTGCGTTTCATTGAAGGATGTCTCCAAGGAAAAGGGATGTCATGTCGATGTGTTCCGCCATGCCATACCGTGGCTGGAGCCCTCGCGGCCCAGACCCGACTGCCTGACGCCGCCGAAGGGTACCCGGTCGATTGCAATCCCGCCAGCGTTGATACCCACCATGCCGTGCTCCAGCGCTTCGGCTGCGCGCTTTTTGCCGCGCGTTCATGCTGTGACGCAGCTGTAGACAGGCAGGCTCCCAGCCAATCTTTCCCTCGGGCGCAGGGTCGTCAAGAATTTTTTAAAGCCAAATCGAACCGCAGCGCCCGAAATTCGGGCGCAAGTAGCTATAAAAATAATAGCTATGTTGCGCTTGCTGCGCTACGCTGCCGTCTTCTGGGCGGGTGCCTGTAGCGGCGGCGTGCCGGTCTTGAACAGCGCGCTCAGTTGCTTGCGTAACTCGGGCGTGTCGGTGTGGCCGTGCACCGCGACGGCGTGCTGCACTGCGGCGTCGAGCAGTTCGCGCTCGCCGTCGGCCGACATCGCGACGGTGCAGTTCGTGGTGCTCGGGAATTCGCGGCAATCAATGTACTGGCGTGACATGGCAACTCCTTTCGTCCTAACTTTTCGCCCTTACTTTTCGTCGTCAAGGACGGGCTTCAAAAATCAGGTTGAAATCCGGCTTGATGTTCTGGTTCTGCCGGAACAGGTTATCCGGATCGTATTTGTTCTTCACCTGCACCAGCCGCTGGTAGTTCGGCCCGTAGGCGGCGGCGATGCGGTCGCCTTCGTCCTGCGTCAGGAAATTGACGTACACGCTGCCGCTCGCATACGGCGCCGCCGCGGCAAGGAATTCGCGCGACCAGGCGATGCATTTGGCGTCGTCGGCCGGCTCGCTCCAGCGCGCGTGCACGTTCATCGCATACAGCGTGTCGCGGTTCGGGTAGGCGGTCGCGTCCGGCGCGGCGCGGCTGGCCCGGCCGCCGATCAGGCCGAGGAAGATTTCGCACTGCGGCGACGGCAGCGCGCTAGCGTAGCGGGTCACGGTGGCGATCGCGTCGTCATTGAGCGTGCTGAGGTTATGCGACTTCCAGTAATTGCGCGCACCCGGCGTCAACAGCGGGTCGAACGCCTGCTGCCACGCGCTGTAGGGCATCGGGCCGATGTGTTCGCCGAGCGGCTCGCCGAAGCCGCGCAGCGGCGCGATCAGGCGCATGCCATCGTCGACATTGCCAGGGTAGAACAGCGCCAGCACCACCACGTTCTGGCCGTGCACCTCGACCGGCAGGAAGGGCAGCGGCGGTGCCTGCCGCAACACCGCCCACACGCTCAGCTGATCCGGCATGCGCTCAACGAAGGCGTGGTATTGCGCCAGCACCTGCTGGGCCTGGGCGTGCGGGAACACGATCAGCCCGGCCAGCACCTGCGGCCCGACCGGATGCAGCGTGAATTCGAACATCGTGACCACGCCGAAATTGCCGCCACCGCCGCGTATCGCCCAGAACAGGTCGGGATGGGAGTCGGCATCGGCCCGCACCAGCTGGCCGTCGGCGGTGACGACCTCGGCCGCGGCCAGGTTGTCGACCGACAGGCCGTACAGGCGGCTGAGCCAGCCGAAGCCGCCGCCCAGCGTCAGACCGGCGACCCCGGTGGTCGAGTTAATGCCGAGCGGCGTCGCCAGTCCGAAGGCCTGCGCTTCGTGGTCGAAGTCGCGCAGCGTGGCGCCGGCCTCCACATAGGCGCGCCGCGCGGTCGGCGCGATCTGTACCGACTTCATCAGCGACAGATCAAGCATCAGGCCGCCGTCGCAGACCGCATTACCGGCGATATTGTGGCCGCCGCCGCGCACCGCCAGCAGCAGTTCGTGCTGGCGCGCGAAA
>JBKJZS010000224.1:0-10936 GCA_046714915.1 Polaromonas sp.
GCCAAGGCCGATCTGCTGACCGGCATGGTCGGCGAGTTCCCCGAACTGCAGGGCACGATGGGCCGCTACTACGCGCAGCACGACGGACTGGCGGACGATGTTGCGTTCGCCATCGAAGATCACTACAGGCCGCGCTTTGCCGGTGACGAGTTGCCGCGCAACGAGGTGGGTGTGGTGGTGGCGCTGGCCGACAAACTTGAAACGCTGGTGGGCATGTTTGGCATTGGCAACCTGCCGACGGGTGACAAAGACCCGTTTGCACTGCGCCGCCACGCGTTGGGTGTCATCCGGATTCTTGTTGAGCGCGATTTGAACGTGTCATTGCACGACCTGATTAATGATGCATTTGCCGCATTCCCTTCTGGGCTTGTAGGGCAGGCTCATACCGATCTGTCCATTTTTATGCTGGATCGTTTTGCCGGACTACTGCGTGAGGAGGCGTTCACGCCCCAAGAAGTTGATGCCGTCATGTCACTCAATCCTGTACGTTTGAATTTGGTGCCCAAGCAATTGGCTGCGGTGCGGGCCTTCGCCGCACTGCCTGAGGCGCCGGCCCTGGCTGCCGCCAACAAACGCATCAGCAACATTCTTAAAAAGGCCGACGGCGTGGACGCTCATGTGAGCGAAGTGCTGCTCCTGGAGCCGGCCGAAAAGGCGCTGCATGCCGCCATGAAGGTGGTGGCCCCGCAAGCCGCCGCGCAGTTCGACCGCGGCGACTACACCGCTTCGCTCAAGACGCTGGCCGCGCTGCGCGAGTCCGTCGACGCTTTTTTCGACGGCGTGATGGTCAACGCCGAGCAGACCGATCTGCGGCTGAACCGCCTGGGCCTGTTGGCCACACTGCACCAGGCCATGAACCGCGTCGCCGACCTGTCCAAGTTGGCGGCATAAACTCAGTCCCATGCCCTCCCAGCAACAAATTGAACGTTTCACACTTGCCTTTCACGAGGTGGCCGTGGAGCGCCTGCGCCGGCAACCCGCCCTGAGGCAGCAGGCGCTTCAAGTCTTGAGCCGCTGGGAGTCCAGCGGCGCTTCCTCTGGCGGCAAACGCTACCGTGACACCTGGAGAAATCTGCTGGCGGGAGATATCGAGACCCTGGCGCAGGCTGTGTGCGTGGATACCGAGCAGGCGGCAACCTTGCGCAGCATGTCTCCGCTGGGTTTTTTGCTCGCTGAGGACGAGCGGCTTCGCATCCGGCATGAGGCGATGACGGCATGAAAAAAGAACAGTTGCTCCATGTGTTGCGGGCCGCTGCCGATATTTCGGGAGAAAAATCGTTTGTGGTCGTCGGAAGCCAGGCCATTCTTCTGGCGTTACAAGCGCCTGACGAAGGGCTTACCTTGTCGGACGAGATTGATCTGTACCCATCGATGGCCCCTGAAAAGTCGGAAGCTATTGATGGAGCCATCGGCGCTTTGTCCCTGTTTCATGACACCCATGGTTACCATGCAGACGGGGTCAGTCCTGAAACAGCGGTGATGCCGCCCGACTGGAAGAGCCGGGCATCATTCCAGTACTTTGGCGACCTCACTGCCATCAGCCCCGAACTGCATGACCTGTGCGTTTCCAAGTGCGTGGCGGGACGCGAGAAAGATGCCGAATTCGTTCGCATCTTGCTGCGTGATGGGCATGTGTTGATTGACACGCTGACCAGCCGCATCGTTCAGATCGACGGTCAAAAGCACAATATTCCAGTCATTGTTGCGTGGGCGGAACGCCGCTGGCGCGAAACACAAGGCAGTCCCACTCCATGAAACTCGTCATCCTCGACCGCGACGGCACCATCAACAGCGACAGTGACGATTTCGTCAAAACCCCGGACGAATGGCTGCCGTTGCCCGGTGCGCTGGAAGCCATTGCGCGCCTGACCCATGCCGGGTGGCATGTGGCGATTGCGTCCAACCAGTCGGGCCTGGGCCGGGGCCTGTTTGATGTCGCGTCGCTCAATGCCATGCACGCCAAGATGTACAAGCTGCTGGCGGCCCAGGGTGGGCGGATTGACGCGGTGTTTTTCTGTCCGCACAGCCCGGAAGAAAGTTGTTATTGCCGCAAGCCGCTGCCGGGCCTGTTTGAGCAGATTGGCGCGCGGTTTGGCGTGCCGCTCAAAGGGGTGCCCACGGCCGGCGATTCGGTGCGTGATTTGCTGGCGGGTGCTGCCGTCGGTTGTGAGCCGCACCTGGTTCTGACCGGAAAATCGGCCCAGTACCGGGGCGGAGGCCAGCCGGACGGCTTGCCGGAGGGCACGCGCCTGCACCAGGACCTGGCGGCGTTCGTGGAATACATCCTGACCCGCGGCGCCTCTGCTTAGTGCTATAAAAATAATAGCTATTCACGCCCGTGTTTAAAGGGCGAAAGCCATTAAATACCTTTAAATCGACTGAAAAAATGCCATGCTACTGATTCGCTCCGTCCTGCACCTCCTGTGGATGATCGTCACGGTGATTCCGTGGGCGCTCGCCGTTCTGGTTTTTTCCCTCTTCGGCAGCAGCACCCAGATCTACTGGATGTGTGCCGGCTGGCTGCGCATGGCGGTGAACGGCGGGACGGTCATTCTGGGCATCAAGAACCGGGTAACGGGCATGGAAAACCTGCCCACGGGCGAAACCAGTGCCGCGGTGCTGCTGCTCAAACATCAGAGCACCTGGGAAACGCTTTCGATGCCGGCGTTGATGCCGCATCCGCTGGCTTACGTTTTCAAAAAGGAGTTGCTCCACGTGCCGTTTTTTGGCTGGGCCATGGCCCGCATGGACATGATTCACATAGACCGCAGCCAGCGCTCGCAGGCTTTCAACAAGGTGGTCGAGCAAGGTCGCCGCTTGATGAGCCAGGGCGTCTGGGTCATCATGTTTCCCGAAGGGACGCGTATTCCGTGCGGGCAAAAAGGCGTTTATAAAACCGGTGGCGCGCGGCTGGCTATTGAAACCGGTGCGCCGGTGATTCCTATCGCTGTGACGTCCGCCAAGTGCTGGCCGCGCAAGGCCTTCATCAAAAAGCCGGGCATCGTGGATATTTCAATTGGCAAGCCCATCAGCAGCGTGGGCCGCAAGCCAGAAGAGCTGATGCGCGAAGTCGAAGCCTGGATAGAAGCCGAAATGCGCCGGCTCGACCCCGAGGCCTACCCGGAAACAGCCGGCGCAGCGACAGCAACCGGCGCTGCCAGGGTTTGAAATGCTGCGCGTTCCGCGTCCTTGACCGGCGCTAAACTGCCCCCATGCAAAGGCTTCTTCAGTTCACGCTTGACCTTTTCGATCGCGAGTCCAGGCCGGCGCCTGACTCGCCTGCGGCGACGGCGCCTCTGGCCGCGGTTTCAAGTTTTGAAAATACCGAAAAAATAGAGTCAAAGCAGCAGTTAACCCCTGCAGAAACTGCGCAAAATGCTATCGAAAAAATAGCAAATTACAAGCCAGCCGCCGACTCGCTGCCGACCCAGACGCTGCAGCAGCTGCTGGCGCCGGCCACCTATCGCCATCCCGGTGGCACACGTGAAGCCCTGCTGGGGGAGACCGTGGTCGGTTACCAGTTTCGGCGCGGCAAGCGTCGCACCATCGGTTTTTCGGTCGGCGCTGAAGGCTTGGTCGTCAGCGCGCCGAAGTGGGTGCCGCTGTACGAAATCGACAAGGCAGTGCAAGAAAAATCCGGCTGGATTGTCAAAAAGCTGCAGGAAACCCGGATCCGGCACGAACAGCTCGAATCAGCGCGAATTGAGTGGAAAGACGGGGCCTCCCTGCCTTTTCTGGGTGCGCCGGTGACGCTGGTGATTGACCCGCGGCACGCCTTTGGGGGTGTTGGCGGCGAACTCAAGACTGGCGCTGAGCTTAAGGCAGCTACCGCTGGCGCGACGCTCAATACCGATGCCGGTGGCCCGAATGGCGGCCTGTCTGCGGGTGCGCCGCGCTTGACCCTGCACATCGGGCTGGCGCACGATGCCACGGCAGAGCAGATACGCGACACCGTGCAAGCCTGGTTGATGCGCCAGGCCAAGCGCCTTTTCACCGAGCGGCTGAACCACTTTGCGCCGCACCTGGGCGTGCAATGGCGAAAACTCAGTTTAAGCAGTGCCGGTACCCGCTGGGGCAGCGCCAGCGCCGATGGCGCGATCCGCCTGAACTGGCGGCTGATTCATTTCAAGCAGTCGGTGGTTGACTATGTGGTGGTGCATGAGCTGAGTCATCTGCGGGTGATGGACCACAGCCCGCGGTTCTGGGACACGGTGCGCGCCGTGGTCCCGGACTACGCCGAGCTGCGCAGCCAGTTGAAGGAGGAAGTGGTGCCGCGGTGGTGATTTTGGGCGGCTGGCGGCTGGCTGAATGCGATGGACTTTTTTCGGAGCGGAAGAAAAATCGGACATTCGGAAGAGCGTTGGACAAATTTGTGAATTTCTGTAATATGACAAATATGATAAAAGTGACAGGGTTGCAAATTCGTGCTGAGCAAAAAACGCCATGAACGACAAACCTATTCTTGTAGTTGAAGACAATCCCGACCATCTTGAGCTCACCGTGTTGACGCTGCAGGAGCACGGAGCGGACACAATCATTGTCACGGCGCGCGATGGCGCCGAGGCGCTCGACTACCTGTTTGGCCAAGGCGCGCATGCGGGCCGTGATACCCAGAAGCAGCCTGCCTTCATCTTGCTGGACATGAAGCTGCCCAAGTTGTCCGGCCTGGACGTTTTGCGCAGCGTTCGCAGCAACCCGTTGACCGCGCTGGTTCCGGTGGTCATGCTGACTTCATCCAGCGAGCAGTCCGACATCATCGCCTGTTATCAAAGCGGAGCCAACGGCTTCGTCCGAAAGCCGGTCGATTTTGGCGACTTCACTGAAAAACTGGGCTGCCTGCAGCATTTCTGGCTGCGGGTCAATGAATCCATCGCCACCGTTTGAAGGCGGGTCCCGGGGGCTGGGGTGGGCCGAGCCCGGCCCGGCAATCGCTGCCGGGGTGCCTGGCCCTCAAGCCCATGACTTACAGTCGGGTGGCATCAACTTGAAACCGCAGTTGACCGCTTATTTATCGCTGGCAAGGCCGCATGCACACACAATTATTCGCCCATGCTCGAGTTCACCTTTTGGGGGGCAGCGCTACGCATCCGTTTGCGTCGCCCCGGGCGCGCGCTGGCGGTGTTGCTGCTTCTTGCGGGCATCCGCCCGCAGCGGTGGGCGCCACGAAGAGCCGTCCGCGAGCAAGCACAGCCCTCTCGGGGGCAGCGTAATACGCGAATCGACCAGCTTGAGGGCTTCTTGCCCTGCCAGCCCAGCCCAGGACGGCTCACACCGGCGCTTCCAACTTGAATGACCAGGTTAAACAGCGGAAAGCACATGAGGGCTAGGATCAATTTGCGCGCGCGCATCGTCATGCTGGTCATGGTGGCGATTGTCCCGCTGTTTGGCTTGTCGATTTTCAAGGCCTTGCACAATGCGGACACAGCGGTGGAACGCGCCAAAAGCAATCTGCAGTTTGCCGCGTCGCTGGCCGCAGTCAGCCAGGAGCGGGTCGCCAGCTCGGCCCAGCAGGTGCTAACGGCCATTGCCTATATTCCGGGCATACAGGACGCCAAAAACCCCGACTGCGACCGGTATTTTTCAAGCTTGAACCAGCGCTTTTCCGAGTATGCCAATCTGGGCATTCTGGGTCTGGACGGTTATACCCGCTGCCATGGCTTGAGTGGCGGCAACAAGGGCTTTGCGGGCGACCGCGCTTACTTCCGCAACGCCATCACGCAGCGCCGCTTTGTAGCGGGTCACTACACGCTGGGGCGGCTGGCCGGCAAGCCGGTGATTACCTTTGCGCAGCCCGTGTTTGACGCGCATGACAAGGTGGCGGGCGTGGTTTTTGCCGCGCTGGACCTGACGCGCTTGTCCGGGGCTGTTGCCGACTCCCTGTTGCCCCCTGGTGCGCAGCTGGTCATTACCGACCGGGCTGGCACCGTGATTGCGGCTAAACCCGAGGAGTCGGCGCTGATCGGTCAGGCCGTGCCCAGTCCGGTGTTGCAAGAAGCGGTCAAAACCATGAGTGCCGGTGTGCGCGAGGGTTCGGACGCCTTGGGCGGGGAGCGAATTTTCGCCTTTCTCCCAAGCCTGAAGCGGGAAGACGCCGCTTTTTTTGTATCCGTCAGCATGGACCGCGGCGAGGTGGTGGGGCCAAGCCGCACGCAGCTGTGGCTTGAGATGGCGGCGCTGGCCTTGGTGGCTTTCCTCGGCGGCTGGGTGGCGTGGATGATTGGCGGCAGCGCCATTGTTGCGCCGACCCGGCAAATTCTCCATGCCACGCGGGAGCTGGAGAAAGGCCATCGCAATGTTCGCATCCCGGTCCGCCAGCGCGATGTCCAGGGCGAGTTCTCCAGAATCGGGGCGAGCTTCAACCTGATGGCCGAGGCGCTGGAGCAGCGCGAGAAGGATCTGGAAAAAGAGCTGACCCGAAGCCGGCAGGCTTACTCGACGCTCGAGCTGACCATCAACAGCATGCAGGAAGGCCTGATGGCCGTCGATACCGACGGCCATCTGTTGCTGATCAACCAGACGGCCTTGCGGCTCTTTGCCATCAATGACAGTTCCAGGGTGCTGGCCGCGCAGTGGCCGCAAAGGCAGGGACTTTTTGTGCCGGGCACCGAGACCCTGTACAGCTTCGACCAGCTGCCTTTGTACAGGGCCCTGGAGGGTGAAAGCGGTGGCCCTATGCCTATCTTGATGCGCAACGAGCGCGAGCCGGCGGGGCGCCTGATCAGCTGCAGCTATCGGTCCATGCAGGGCCCCGATGGCATCGTCGGTGCCTTGATGGTATTTGCAGACATCACCCAGGTCGAACAGATGCAGATGGAGCAGACGCGCAATTACATGCAACTGCGTGAACTTCAGCGCAAACTGCTTAATGCCCAGCGCCTGGGGCGCATAGGCAACTGGGAGTTGAACCTGACAACCAATCAGTTCTGGTGGTCCGACGAAGTGTATGAACTGTACGGGGTGGCCCGCGAAGACTTCGACGGCAGCCCGGACACCGTGACCCGACTGCTCCACCCGGAGGACCTACCTGACTACGAGCGCCGGTGCAAGGCGGCCATGCGGGACGGCCTGCCCCTGGATATTGAATACCGCATCGTCACCCCGGACGGGCAAACCCGCTGGATTCACCAGATCGGAGAGTTCTATAGCGGCATTTCGGGCGTCGCAGCGATGCCTGCCGGTGTGGTGCAGGACATCACCGATCGAAAACTCGCGGAACAGGCCGCTGCGCGTACCACGGAGCTACTGCGCCGCACCGGAGAAATGGCAAAAATCGGCGGCTGGGAGCTGCTGCTGGACCGCATGGTCTTCATAGCCTCTGACGAGGTTTTCCGTATTTGGGAAAGCCAGCCGAAAGGCGCCATGCCGATCGAGCAGGCACTCGGCTTCTATGCGCCCGAAGCGCAGCCCGCTATCAAGGCTGCCATCGACTCTGCGATTGAAAGTGCCACGCCGTGGGACCTGGAGTTGCCCATGAGGACCGAGACCGGGCGGCGCATTTGGGCAAGAACCCAGGGTCGGGCTTTTCTGCGGGACGGCAAGGTGGTGCGCCTGGAGGGCGCGCTTCATGACGTCACCGAAAAACATGATTCGCAAGAGCAGCTGCGCTTGCTGGGGATCAGCATTTCCCGCTTGAACGACATCGTGCTGATTACGGAAGCCATTCCGCAGGATGAGGCGGGGCCACGCATCGTTTTTGTCAACGATGCCTTTGAGCGGAGTACCGGCTACCGGCGCGAGGAAGTGCTGGGCAAGTCGCCGCATTTTTTGCAGGGCCCGAAGACGCAGCGCGCCGAGCTGGACCGCATCGGCGCGGCGCTGCGACAAATGCAGCCCGTCCATGCCGAACTGATCAACTACAAAAAAAATGGCGAAGAGTTCTGGCTGGAGCTCGACATGGTTCCCATCGCTGACGGCAAAGGCGTGTTCACGCACTGGGTGGCCGTTGAGCGCGACATCACCCAGCGAAAACTGTCCGAGCAGGCCCTGATTGACAGCGAACAGCGCTACGCTGCTCTGTTTGAGTCGGCACCGGTGCCGATGTGGATCGTTGATGTCCAGAGCCTGAAAATACTCGCGGTCAACGAGGCAGCGCTCAGCAACTATGGTTATTCGCGGGACGAGTTTTTGCGCCTCGGCATTTTAGACATTCGGTCCCTGGCAGAGCCGGAACGCCTGAAGCAGCACCTGGCCAAAGGTTTTTCGGGCGCGGCAGACCGGTGGCTTCACGCCCGCAAGGACGGCTCCGAGTTCCCGGTAGAAACGATTTCGCGTGCCATCCCATACCTGGGGCGGGAGGCCCGTTTTGTGGTCGCATTCAACATCGCCGCCCAGGTCAAAGCCGAAAAGGATGTGCAGGACTATCTGTTCACCCTGCAGCGCGCCGCCGATGCGACCCAGGCCATTACCAGCCACCGAACGCTGGAAGCAGCGATGCAGGAAACGGCGGATCAGGCCAGGGCCGTGGTGGGCGCGCACCAGGCCGTGGTGAGTTTGACGGCACAGGACGACTCGTCGCAGGCCAATAATGCTACGTCCCTGTCGGACAAATATGCCAATTGTCGGGATTTTGTGAGGCTGTCCCATGCCGGCGGTATTTACTCGACCGTATGCCGAACCAACAGCCCGATGCGGCTGACACAGACCGAACTGGAGGCGCGCCCGAACTGGCCCGGTTTTGGCGACTACGCCGACAAACACCCGCCGATGCGGGGATGGCTTGCGGTGCCGCTGACGGGGCGCGACGGCAAGAATATCGGGCTGCTGCAACTGACCGACAAGTACGAGGGCGAGTTCACCTTGCAGGACCAATATGTGAGTGTCGAGCTCGCCCGGCTGGCCTCGATCGCCATCGAAAATGCCAAACTGTTTGAGCAGGTGCAGCAGCTCAACTTGGGGCTGGAGGGTAAAGTCGCTGAACGCACCGCTGCCCTGGCACGGCAGGAGGCCTTGTCCCGGGCGCTGGCCGAGCAGGCTCCGGAGGTGGTCTGGAATGCCGACGCCGAAGGCCGGGTGACCTACCTGAATCGGAAATGGTATGAGTTGATGGGCGGCACGCCTGCCGACTGGCTGGGGCGCAACTGGATGGCCGCAGTGCACCCCGATGACCGGGCCGACCTGGCCGCCAACTGGCAATCGTCCCGCGAAAACCTGACGCCTTATATGGGCGTGCGGCGCCTGCTCGCCGGCGACGGTACCTACCACACCACGTCCTACCGCGCCACTCCGGTGTTTGATGAAAACGGCAGCGTCCTGTTTTGGGTCGGCATTGATGCCGACGTCACCGAGATCAAGGCGATCGAGGCCGCCTTGCGCCTGTCCAACCAGGAGCTGGAAGCCTTTTCCTATTCGGTGTCGCATGATCTGCGTTCGCCGCTGAACACCGTGGACGGATTTAGCCGCCTGCTGGCCAAACAGCTTGATGCGGACAACCCGAATCCAAAAGTCCAGCACTACCTGTCGCGCATTCAGGCGGGGGTGGCGCAGATGGGGCGGCTGATTGAGGACTTGCTGTCGCTGGCGCAGGTCTCACGCATGCAGCTGCGCCATGAAACGGTCGATCTGAGCGCCCTGGCGCGCGAGATTGCCGACGAGTGCCGGGGCCGTAACCCGGAACGTGTGGCCAGCATCAGTATAGAAAACGGTTTACGGGTGCAAGGCGACGGGCGGCTGATGCGTGTGGTGATGGAAAACCTGGTTGGCAATGCCTGGAAATTTACCTCCCAACGATCGCACGCTGAAATCAAGGTAGGGCACAAAACAGACGCTGCCGGCGTCCCGGCATTTTTCGTGCAGGACAACGGGGCGGGCTTTGACATGGCTTACGCCGACAAGCTCTTCAATACCTTTCAAAGGCTGCATGCGGTGACCGAGTTTCCCGGAACTGGCGTGGGTCTGGCCACGGTCAGCCGCGTGATCGGCCGCCATGGCGGCCAGGTGTGGGCGAAATCCGAGCCCGGCCGAGGAGCGACCTTCTTTTTCACCTTGCCCAGCGCTACAGCGGCTCATTGAATGGGCACCGCCTGAGCGATTTAACAAAGTCTAAGTGCTGCGAAATTGATTTAATTGATTTAATTGATTTGATCTTATTTGTTTAAATTGTTAGTTATAACTTTTTTGGGTTTTTCTTATGCCACGCGAACCCCAGTCTTTTGAGAGCGCCATCACGGCGAGCGATTTTTCCAGCGACGACTACTGTGGCACCAGCTATGCCGCGAAACTGCTGGGCCTGTCGGTGGCCACAGTGCAGTCGCTGGTTGAAAAGGGCGAAATTCAAGCATGGAAAACGCTCGGTGGGCACCGCCGCCTGTCCCTGCGGGCCATCAACAACTATCGGCAGAAAAACAGTCCGCAACTGGCCCAGGTCGATGCGAACCCCAGACATCGCCTGAGCGTGTTGGTGGTGGAAGACGACGAGGCATCCCGCGAACTCTACAAAGCCCACTTCGACGAGTGGGATATGTCGGTCGACTGCAGCTTCATGCCGTCCGCGCTGGAGGCCTTGATGGACATCGCCAGCATGCGGCCGGACTTGCTGATCACGGATCTGACCATGCCGGGTGTCGACGGCATGGAGATGCTGCGGGCCCTGAAGCGCAACCAGCAGCTGTCGGCCATGCAGATACTGGTGATCAGCGGCTTGCCCAGAGAAGCCATCCGGGAAAGGGGTGGCCTGCCGTCTCACTCGCATTATCTGGAAAAACCGATTAATTTTGACTGGCTGCATGGCTATGTCACCGCGCTGCTGGTAGCCAATCGCAAGTGGCGTTAAGGCGAATGGCACTTACTTAAACCGAGAATACCGAGAAACCTGTCACCCGGGCGTGAGCCGGGATTCATTTTCACTGTCAGCAACTGGCGGGGACGTGGATGAGGCCTGAAGTTGTCATTGCGGGCTTGACCCGCAATCCATGCCTCGCGGGCCTGTGCAGTGGGACAT
>JBKJZS010000225.1:0-2524 GCA_046714915.1 Polaromonas sp.
CGACATAGTCGCGCGCCTCTTCCACCGCTTCTTCGACCAGCCGGTCCATGTCGATGAAGTACAAGCCGGTTGCGTAGGCGGTGACCTCGGTGCGCTGCGCGCCGCCGATCAGCTTGTGGATCGGGTGGCCACAGGACTTGCCGATGATGTCCCACAAGGCGATGTCGATGCCGCTGAGCGCCGACGTGGCCATTCCGCGCGCACCGTAGTCCTTGATGCGGTTGTACAGGTCTTCCCAGATGACTTCGACGTCGAATGCATCGCGCCCGAGGATGCGGGGCGCAAACTGGGTCTCGAGGTACGCTTTTGCCACCGCAGACGGGCCGTAGCACTCGCCCCAGCCGACGATGCCGTCGGCGGTCTCGATCTCGACGATGCAGGACCCGCGGGTCTTGTACAACCAGCCGCGTGAAGACGTGAAGGGGCGTTCCACGGGCGCAGCAACCACGTGGCAGGTGACTTTTTTGATCGGACTCATCATTCGTTCACTTCTTCTCGGCGACAAACACTTTCTTGCCGACCTCGTTCAGGGATTTCTGGACGTTGTCGATCTCGCGCGTCAGCGGCGCACCCGTCAGGTCGTCGACCACGGCACCACCGGTTTCTGCTGAGGCCTTGAACTTGGCGCTCTGGATCGCCTTGCCGAAGATCGCCGTGAGTCGCTCGCGCACCGCCGGGGGCGTGGCGGCGGGGGCGACGATATAGGCCATCTGGACCAGCGGACCGTACGGGAAGACGTCGAAGCCTTTTTCCTTGAAGGTCGGCACATCGGGAAGCGCCTTCAGCCGCTCGTTGGCGAACACGGCGATCGGCTTGACCAGGCCGCCGTCGATCTGCGCCTTGCTCTCCGAGGGTTTGAGCACTGCCGCGTCGATCTGCTTGCCGGCGAGGTCCAGGATCACCTTGGCACCGCCGGTGTAGGGCACTGCGAGCACATCCACCCCAGCGGCCCGGCCCGTCATGACTGCGAAGATGTGGTTGAGGTTGTTGCTACCGGGCGTGCCGATGGAAACCTTCCCCGGATTTTTCTTCAGGTGGGCAATGAACCCCTCAAGCGTGTTGTTGGCACTGCTGGCGGGCACCAGCAACACCAGGGGATCTGTTGTGACGCGCGCAATCGGCGCGAACTGCTCATTGCGCAGCGGTGTGAGGTTCTGCGCAATCAGGGCGAGCGTCGAGCTGGTGCCCATGCCAATAGTGTAGCCGTCGGGTTCGGCGCCAGCCACCTTGCTCATGCCGATCGATCCCGTCGCGCCGGGCACGTTTTCGACGATCACGCGCACACCTTGCTCGGCGGCCAGCTGGGCCAGTGCGCGCGCCGCGATGTCATTGGAACCGCCGGCATTCCACGGCACGATGAAACGGATTTCCTTGCTCGGAAACGGATCTGCAGCGCCGGCAGAAAGGCAGCTGCCGAACAGGACAACTGCGCCAATCATGCGGGCGCCGAGCAGGGTCAAGGACGATTTCGGTGCCATTGTTTCTCCTTCAGGATGGCTGGACAATTGAATGTTATAACAAACAATAACGATACCACAGGCGGCCTTTTCAGGTCAACAACCTGCCTTCTGAAGAGCGGCTAAACCTTTTTCGCTAGCGCCGCCCGGCCTTCTCGAGCAGCAAGCCGATGTCTTTGCGGGCGCTCTCGATGTCGCCGCGGATCGCGGCTGCAGCCCCCGCGCCGTCGTGCGCGCGCAGCGCCGCAAGCGTGGCGACGTGGAACTGATAGCGGCGCAGCCCGGGAATGTATTCGGGCAGCGCAAGCGTAAGGGTCGGCGCGCAGCGAAGCCAGGTGCTCTCGATGATTTCCTGAACGATGGGCATCTTGCACATCGCGTAGATGCCGAAATGAAACTGGTAGTGCGCATCCAGGTACTGCGGGGTCCGGTTTTCCTTGACCGAGCGCTTCATCTCGATCAATAAGGCCTCCACGGCGTCGATCTGTTCGGGCGTCGCATGCGCAGCGGCGGCCGCGGCGGCGATCGGCTCAAGGCTGCTGCGCACGGTCATCAACTGGTAGAACTGGTCTGCATTAAGCAGCGGCACGGTCGCTCCGCCGCCCTGCCCGACGCCACCGTGTTCCAGGATCTTTTCGGCGATCAGGCGATTGACTGCATCGCGAACCGGCGTGAGGCTGATGCCAAGATCATCCGCGACCTGGCGCAGCACCACCCGTTGCCCCGGCGCAAACCGCCCGGCGAGCAGCTCGGACTTGAGCGCCACATAGGCGCGGTCCCAGAGGGTGCTGCGTTCGATCAGGTTCAGTCGTGCCAAGCTCATTGCGCAATTGTCGCGCGTCGTGAACGACACGTCTTTTTGCTGCGGCAGACCAAGTCTAAACGCTCATCGAACAGCAACCGCGCCTCGAACGACGGATAACGGATAGGAATTTCAACCACATGAGCTGCAGTATCGCGCCTTTGATCAGCCCTCGACCCGCGTCAAAATCCTCACCTGACCTGCAGTAACGCCCTGCCTGGCAGCTTCACCACCCAAATGCGTTGTCCGGCAGAGTGATTTGCGC
>JBKJZS010000226.1:0-2928 GCA_046714915.1 Polaromonas sp.
GCGCCGGCGTGATTGAGCGCGTGCGCTGGGTCAAGCGGTACCATCCGGGCATTGATGTGATCGGCGGCAACATCGCCACCGGCGAGGCCGCGCTGGCGCTGGCCGAAGCCGGTGCCGACGCCGTCAAGGTCGGGATTGGTCCAGGCAGCATTTGCACTACCCGCATCGTCGCCGGCGTCGGGGTGCCGCAGATCATGGCTATCGACAATGTGGCGACGGCTCTGCGCGGCACCGGCATCCCCCTGATTGCCGACGGCGGCATCCGCTACAGCGGCGATATTGCCAAAGCCATCGCAGCGGGCGCAGGCACTGTGATGATGGGAGGCATGTTCGCCGGCACTGAGGAAGCCCCGGGGGAAGTTATTTTGTTTCAGGGGCGCAGTTACAAGAGCTACCGGGGCATGGGCAGCATTGGCGCCATGCAGCAGGGGAGCGCCGACCGGTATTTCCAGGAGTCCACCACCGGCAACCCGAATGCCGACAAACTGGTGCCGGAAGGCATCGAAGGTCGTGTCCCCTACAAAGGCTCTATGGTGGGCATTGTTTTTCAGATGGCTGGCGGCCTTCGGGCCAGCATGGGCTACTGCGGTTGCGCGACGATCGAAGACTTGCGCACCAAGGCCGAGTTTGTCGAGATCACGGCGGCGGGCATCCGCGAAAGCCATGTTCACGACGTGCAAATCACCAAGGAAGCGCCGAACTACCGGGCTGAATAATGTTGCCCCCACGTTCGCTCACTTCGTGTAGCTCTCTGCCCCCCGAGGGGGCTGTACTTGCTTGGGACGGCCCTGCGCGGCGCACGATGTTGCGCCCCCGTTCGCTCACTTCGTGTAGCGCTCTGCGCCCCGAGGGGGCTTGCCTTGCTGGAGGCGGCCCTGCGCGGCGGCCGGTGGCCCCCACACTTCTCACTTCGTGTACTACGCTGCCCTCCGCAGGGGCTAATTTTCCTGGGGGCAGCCCGTCGGAAAATTGCCTCTCAGGCTCAATGCGGTTTGGCAGAGACTGATTGAATCAAATGCAGCACCAAAAAATTCTCATCCTCGACTTTGGTTCCCAGGTTACCCAGCTGATTGCCCGCCGCATTCGTGAAGCCCATGTGTTTTGTGAAGTCCATCCCTGTGATGTGACAAGCGACTGGGTGCGCGAGTACGCCAAAGGCGGCAAGCTCAAGGGCATCATCCTGTCCGGCAGCCATGCCAGCGTCTACGAAGACAGCACTGACAAGGCGCCGCAGGCCGTGTTCGAGCTGGGTATTCCCGTGCTGGGTATTTGCTATGGCATGCAGACCATGGCGCACCAGCTGGGGGGCATCGTGCAAAGCGGACACAAGCGCGAGTTCGGCCATGCCGATGTGCGAGCGCATGGCCACACCGAGCTGCTCGAAGGCATTCAGGACTACGCGAGCTCCATGGGTCACGGCATGTTGCAGGTGTGGATGAGCCATGGCGACAAGGTCACCGAGTTGCCGCACGGCTTCAAGCTGATGGCCAGTACTGACAGCTGCCCGATTGCCGGCATGGCCGACGAAGAGCGCCGGTTTTACGGTGTGCAGTTTCATCCTGAAGTCACGCACACCAAGCGCGGCGCGGCGATTCTGGAGCGATTTGTGCTGGATATCTGCGGTACCCGACCCGACTGGATCATGGGGGACTACATCAGCGAGGCGGTTGAAAAAATCCGTTCCAAGGTCGGCAAGGACGAGGTGATTCTGGGCCTGTCCGGCGGTGTCGATTCATCGGACGCGGCTGCGCTGAACCACCGTGCCATAGGTGAACAGCTCACCTGCGTATTCGTCGACCATGGCTTGTTGCGCCTGGACGAAGGTGACATGGTGATGGACATGTTTGTCGGCAAGCTGCACGCCAAGGTGATCCGGGTTGATGCAGCTGACCAGTTTCTGGGGCATCTGAAGGGCGTGAGTGAGCCCGAAGTCAAACGCAAAATCATTGGCCGCGAATTTGTGGAAGTATTCAAGGCCGAAGCCGACAAACTCAAGAACGACCAGTCGCGCCACGTGGCATGGCTGGCTCAAGGCACGATCTATCCGGACGTGATCGAGAGTGGCGGGGCCAAGACCAAAAAAGCCGTCACCATCAAGAGCCACCACAACGTGGGCGGCTTGCCTGAGCAGCTCGGCCTGAAGTTGCTGGAGCCCCTGCGAGAGTTGTTCAAGGACGAGGTGCGCGAGCTGGGCGTGGCGCTGGGATTGCCTTATCACATGGTTTACCGTCACCCGTTCCCGGGTCCGGGCCTCGGTGTACGGATTCTGGGTGAAGTCAAAAAGGAGTACGCCGATTTGCTGAGGCGGGCTGACGCCATCTTTATCGAAGAGCTTCGTAACTTTCAAGACGATGACAGCGGGAAAAGCTGGTACGACCTGACTAGCCAGGCTTTTGTGGTGTTTTTGCCCGTGAAAAGCGTGGGCGTGATGGGCGACGGCCGCACCTACGACTACGTCGTGGCACTGCGCGCGGTGCAAACCAGCGACTTCATGACGGCCGACTGGGCCGAACTGCCCTACGCATTGCTCAAAAAAGTGTCCAGCCGCATCATCAACGAAGTGCGCGGCATCAACCGCGTCACCTACGACGTAAGCAGCAAGCCGCCGGCAACGATTGAGTGGGAGTGAGTGTAAACCCTTCTTTTGATGCTCAGTTTTGTAGAGGCGGCAGTACAACGTCTTCGGTGAACTGACTGCCTTGGTGTTGTACAACTACTAACCTGCTGAGAAAATCTCGACACCGCACGAAAACGTTGCCGCAATACCTTAGTTGCGGTTGACAATCCGCCAATATCATCAACAGAGGAATCAACGATGACTAATAGGTTAACTCGCGGTGAGCCCACTGACCATGATCGTCGTAGGTTGGTCATTGCCTCGTCCAGCTTGGTTTTGATAGCAGCAAGTGGCTGTGCGAGCATACGCAA
>JBKJZS010000227.1:0-10472 GCA_046714915.1 Polaromonas sp.
TAGCCTAGTACTGCAACCCGGAAGTAGCGAAACATAATGAAAGTGATGGCTTCGTGCCCAGGGCAAGGCGCAAGCCGCAGCGAAGGCTGGCCGCCTTCGCAAGGATTGCAACGCCGCCGGGGGTGCGAAGACGCGTTTTCATGTTTCGATATTTTCGGGTTGCAGTACTAGAGCCTGGCGCATGCCGTCATTGCTTGACGACATTCCGGATATCCAGCTTCAGGGAGTGTGCGCCCAGGCTGACCGGCTCGGTCTGGCCGGACAAATCACCGTTCTGGGGCATGGCCTCACCGCTCTTGCTGATTCGCGCACCCACGATCACCGAAGTCGCACCGGAGAGCTTGGCGGCGGGAGACATGGAGAGGCTGTCGTCCAGCGTGAACTGCAGCGGCAGGTCCTTGACCTTTTTGCGAAGAATCGCCAACGGCATGCCTTTGCCTTCGGCCGCACGGGCAAAAATGAACACCGTGTCCTCCGGGCTGACCTGTTTGGCCAGCGCGGGCGCCAGCGACACTGTCCCGCTGACCGACTTACCCGGCAGGCCAACAGGCGACTGGGGCGGGCTGGCGGGCTTGCTGGCCGCCGGCAGGCCGCTCAGTTCGCGCGCCTCGGCCAGGCTCTCTCGCACTTGCACCACATAGTGGCTGTCGGCCGGTCCGAACCGCAGCACCTGCTCCCAGTACTTGATGGCGCCTGCGTAATCCTTGCGGTCAAAGGCATCTGTCCCTGCGAGGGACAGCGCTTTGAGGTTGCCCGGATCGAGCTGGAGCGCCTTCTTGACCCACTTCATGGGCTCGCCGGCAAGCGTGCGGTTGTTCTTGACCGCCAGCGAGTCCGCATAGTCAGCAAGCAGCTGGCCATCATCGCTCCGCAGGGCCACAGCACGTTCATAGGCTTTCAGTGCCTCGGGATGACGGTCGAGCACGGTGAAGGAGCGTGCCAGCATGGCCCAGCCCTCGGCATCCTGGGGTTGCTCTTTCAGGCGCGCAGCCAGCTTGTCGGTCATGGCCTCGATCTGCCCGGCCGTGGTCGGATGGGACGCCCCGGAGCTGTCCGGGTCACCCCCCGCACCCGCCAGACCCGCAGGCTCCACGCCCATGCGCGATGGCGAGCCCATCCACCAGTAGCCGGCGCCGGCAATGCCGAGCACCACCACGGCCAGCACTGCCAGCAGGCGGGGCGACATGCGCTCCCCCGGACGGCCCGGCGCAGCTGCATCCGCCGCCGTGGCTGACGCCACCGTGGTGGATGCACCCAAGCCGGCCGTCTCGTCGGCGCTGAGCACGAGGTCGAGCAAGCGGCGCTCAAGGGCGGCACGGTTCTCTTCATACAGGGGCGTGGACAGTGCCCCGGCGTCGTGCAACTCCCTGAGTTGCAGGATCTGGCGCTTGAGGGTCGGTATGTCTTGGTTCATGGCAGCAGGAAAGTGTAAAGGTGCTTAGCGTGCGGCACCGGGGGTGGTGCCTGGGTCGGGTTCGGCCTCTTCGGGCTCAAACATGTCGTCTGCCATGCGGCTGCGCCGGCGCAACACGACAAACAGGGTGACCAGGCCGCCGATGAGCAGCACGCCGGGCCCGAACCACAGCAAGGCTGTGCTGCTTTTCAGGGGCGGCCGGTAGAGCACGAAATCGCCATAGCGCGCGGTCATGTAGTCGATGATCTGCTGGTCATTGTCGCCGCGACTTAGCATTTCGCGGACCTGGTTGCGCAGATCCACCGCCAGGCCGGCTTGAGAGTCGGCGATGGTCTGGTTCTGGCACACCAGGCAGCGCAACTCCGCGGCGATGCGCAGCATCCTTGCTTCCAGGACCGGATCTTCGGCGGCCGGCGCAGCTTCCCGGGCATGCGTCGCTGCCATCAGCAAAGCCATGCAGAGCAGCAGGATCCACTTAACCATTGAGTTGTCTCACCAGGGGTTCGACCCGCGAACGGATCACATCGGGAGTCAGCGGACCGATGTGCTTGAGACGCACCGTTCCCTCGCGATCAATGATGAAGGTTTCCGGCACACCGTAGACCCCCCAGTCAATGCCGACACGGCCGTCTTGATCAAACAGCGACGCGGTGTAGGGATTGCCGAAACGCGCCAGCCACTGCTGGCCTGCGATGCGGCCGTCCTTGTAGTTGAGACCATAGACGGGCAGCAGCTTGCGCCCGGCGAACTCCATCAGCAGCGGATGCTCCTCGCGGCACGCCGCGCACCAGGAAGCCCACACATTGAGCATCCAGACCTTGCCCAGCATGTCTTCGCGCCGGATGGTCTGCTGCGGGTTGTCCAGCCGTGTAAGCGCAAAGCCGGGCGCGGGCTTTCCGATCAGGGGCGAAGGAACCTCCTTGGGGTCAAGCTTCAAGCCAGCCGCGAGAAACGCCATCAGCCCGAAAAAGATGACCAGAGGGATGAGAAATCTCAGGTTCTTCATACGGTCGCCCCACCCGCAAGCGCTGCCGGCCGGCCCTGCTCGCTACGCATCTTGGCCCGGTAGCGCCGGTCGGATGCAGCCAGCAGACCCCCCAGTCCCATGAGCAGGCAGCCGCCCCAGATCCAGTCGATGAAGGGTTTGACATAAACCCGCACGATCCAGGCTCCACCCTCCACAGGCTCGCCCAGAGCAACGTAGAGGTCACGCGTCAGGCCCGTGGCGATGGCGGCCTCGGTCATCGGGTTTTGCTGCACCCGGTAGACGCGCTTTTCCGGCCGCATGTCCCGGAGCCGGTTGCCGTTGCGGGTAACTTCCATCAAGCCCTGCATGGCGGTGTAATTGGGGCCCGCAATCGCACGCGCACCCCGGAACGTGAAGGTGTAACCGTTGACGGTCGTGCTGTCGCCTGTCTCCATCTTCACATCGCGCTCCACCTCGTAGGTCCTGACCATGACCACGCCAAAGCAGAAGATCGCCACGCCCAGATGCGCCAGCATCATTCCCCATACGGCGCGGGGCAATTGGCCCAGGCGGCGTGGCACATCCCCTAACGTACCGCCAGCAGGGCGGACACGCTCCCACAAGTCCGTGAGAATCGAGCCCACGATCCAGAATGTCATCCAGAAACCGAGTGTCGCCGCCAGGGAAATGCGTCCTGCCAACCAGCCTGTGACCAGCGCGGCCACCATACTCACACCGAGCGCCCAGCGCAACCGGCGCGCCAGATCCGGCAGTTCAGCCTCTTTCCAGCGGGTGAGCGGGCCCACGCCCATGAGGAAGATAACCGGGGCCATCAGCGGCGCGAATACCGAGTCGAAGTAGGGTGGGCCGACCGATATTTTTCCCATGCCAAGGGCATCAAGCAGCAGCGGGTAGAGGGTGCCCAGCAGCACGGCCCCCGCAGCTACCAGAAATAGCACGTTGTTTCCCAGCAAAGCGGTCTCGCGAGACACCAGCGAAAACCGTGCGCCCAGCCCGACCTTGGGAGCACGCCACGCATACAAGGCCAGCGAGGCCCCCACGGTCACGCACAGGAAAATCAGAATGAAGACACCGCGCTTGGGATCGGTTGCAAAAGCATGCACCGATGACAGGACGCCCGACCGGACCAGGAACGTGCCCAGCAGCGACAGCGAGAACGCCATGATGGCCAGCAACACAGTCCATGACTTGAAGCTGCCCCGCTTTTCTGTCACCGCCAGGGAATGAATCAAGGCCGTTCCAACCAGCCAGGGCATGAAGGAAGCGTTTTCCACCGGATCCCAGAACCACCATCCGCCCCATCCCAGTTCGTAGTAGGCCCACCAGCTGCCCAAGGCGATGCCGATGGTCAGGAACATCCACGCCACGTTGGTCCAGGGCCGTGTCCAGCGCGCCCAGGTGGCGTCCAGATTGCCTCCAATCAACGCGGCAATGGCAAAAGCAAAGGCCACCGAAAAGCCGACATAGCCCATATACAGCAGTGGCGGATGGAACACCATGCCAGGGTCTTGCAGCAGCGGATTGAGGTCTCGACCATCTGCAGGCACCGGAAAAAGGCGCTCGAAGGGGTTGGACGTGGCGAGCGTAAAAAGCAGGAAGCCCACGCTGACCAGGCCCATGACAGAAAGCACGCGCGCCAAAACGGGCAAGGGCAAATGCTGACTGAAGCGCGCCACGGCGGCCATCCAGCCAGACAGCATTAGCAGCCAGAGCAGCAGAGACCCTTCATGCCCACCCCACACAGCGGCTATGCGGTACTCCAGCGGCAACGCTGAATTGGAATTGGACGCGACGTAAAGTACCGAAAAATCGTGCCTCACAAAGGACGCGGCGAGACAGATAAATGAGATGACGACCAACGCAAATAGCGCGTAGGCGGCAGGCCGGGCCAGCGCCATCAACGCGGCGTTGGACCGCGCAGCACCCGCCATCGGCAAGGTGCCAAGGATGATGGCGACGCCAAGACCCAACCAAAGTAAGAAGTGACCGATTTCAGGAATCATGGTTTTGGCTCCGCAACCACTGTCGTTGCAACTTTCCCATTGACTTCCGCAGCACGTTTTAGCGCCTCTGCCGCCTCTGGGGGCATGTAGTTTTCATCGTGCTTGGCTAGCACTTCGCGTGCCTCAAAAGTACCATCCTTCAATTGCCCCTGCGCCACCACGCCTTTGCCTTCCTTGAACAGGTCTGGCAGGATGCCGTTGTAGCGCACAGGAACCGACCTCGCCGTGTCGGTCACCACAAAGCTGACAGACACGCCGTCGCGCTTGACACTGCCTGCCTCCACCAGCCCCCCCAACCTGAAAGTGCGCCCTGTGGGAGCCTCCTTGGCTGCGATCTGGGAGGGCGAGTAGAAAAAGACAAGATTGCTCTGAAAGGCGTCGAGGACCAGCGCGGCGGCAACGCCCACCACGGCAACCACGCCGGAGGCGATAGCAAGACGTTTATAACGGGGTTTCATGTCACGCCTCCTGTGAGTTCGTTTTGTCGAGGGCGCGCAAGGCCTGCCGGTGCCGGCGTGCCGCCAGCCAGGGCTCCATCACCATCAGGATCAAAGCCAGGACATAAGCGCCCCAGACGTAAAGTCCGTAGCCACCCATGGCGATAAATTCACTGACGCTGTTCCACTTCATGCCCGTACCTCCCGGGGCTGGTGCCCCAGAGCTGCCACCCAGTCCGCGTGGGCTTCCCGCTCCAGAACGATGGCGCGGGTTCTCTGGCATACCACGGCAAACGCATACGCCCAGCACGCTGCCGTCATGAGCAGCATGGCGCTGAGCATGGTGTCAGCCATCTTGGGCGCGGCCGTCATGCTGATGGTTGCGCCCTGATGCAGCGTGTTCCACCAGCGCACCGAAAAATAGATGATGGGCACATTGATCGCGCCGATCAGTGCCAGCAGCGCACCGGCGTGGTCCGCCCGTCGGGTGTCGTCGATCGACTCCGTCAACGCCATGTAGCCCAGGTACAGGAACAGCAGGATGAGCTCGGAAGTCAGGCGTGCATCCCAAACCCACCACGCTCCCCAGGTCGGTTTGCCCCAGAGCGCGCCGGTCCACAGTGCCAGAAAGGTGAACATCGCACCGGTAGGCGCGATTGCCCGGGCCACCATCGAGGCCAGACGCGCATTGAAGGCCCAGCCGACAACAGCCCAGCCCGCCATGGCCAGATACAGCAGCATGGACATCCAGGCGGCGGGGACGTGGATGAAGATGATCCGGTACGAGTCGCCTTGGGTCGCGTCGGTCGGCGCCACCAGAAAGCCGATGTACAGACCGGCCAGCGCAAACAGGAACGTCGCAGTCCACAACCAGGGCAGCACCCGGCCGGTCAGGGCGTAAAACCGCGATGGCGCGGCAAAAGTGAAAAATCGGATCGATGGGGTCATGGCACAAACATACCTGCAGGTGGAACACTCAACATCATGAAGTAGAGATACGCAACGCAGCCGCGGCCGCTGGCGGACAACCGAGCATCGTCACAAGCAGCAAGGCTGCAAGCAGCGAAACATGGCCCCGCGGAGAGAGCCCGGCATCCACCATCGAGACGGCGCCGGTCCCGAAAATCAGCACCGGAATGCACAAAGGTAAAACCAGCAACAGAATCAGGACACCGCCGCTACGCAGCCCGAGGGTCAGTGCCGCGCCCACACTGCCCAACAGGCTCAGGATAGGCGTTCCGAGGAACAAAGTCGCCGTCAGGGTCATGATCGCCAGTGGCCGCATGTCAAAAAGCAGACCGAGCACGGGCGCTGCCACGATCAGGGGTAAACCCGTCAACACCCAGTGCGCCAGCGCCTTGCCTGCCGTGATCAACACGGTGGACTGACTCGACAGAAGCAACTGCTCCAGCGAACCGTCGGCGTGGTCACTTGCATATAAGGTACTGAGCGAAAGCATGGCCGCCAGAAGGGCGCAGACCCACACCACCCCCGGCGCTATCTGTCGCAGCGTCTGAGGCTCTGGCCCCATACCGAGCGGAAACAAGCTGGCCGCAATGATGAAAAACACAACCGGCAGCAGGGCCTCGAAACGGCGTCGCCGGGCGAGCCGGAGGTCACGCGCGGCCACCAGCCAGAACACGTTCAAACTCATGCAGTCAGGCCCAGATTCGGCTCCAGCTCCAGCTGCAGTACGTTCTGACCGGACCCACTCAGCGGCACGTGGGAAGTCAGCAACACGCTCCCCCCGCGCGCCCGATGCTCGTCCAGCAGGGCCTTGACGGCCTCGATACCGTCCGTGTCCAGCGCATCAAATGGCTCATCCAGTACCCATAACGCTGGCTCACACTCCAGCGCCAGTCGGGACAGGGCGACCCGCCGCCGCTGTCCCTGGGACAGGGTGCGGATGGCCGCATGTCGCCGGTGATGAATGGCCAGACGGCGCAGTGCTGACAGCAGGGCTTCCGGGGGATGGGCACGACCGTGGAGGCGCGCCAGAAAATCCAGCGACTCCAGCGCAGTCAAGTCGTCCTTGAGCCCGTTGGTGTGCCCGATGTACACCAGCCGTTGGCTGTATGCACGGGCCTCACTGTCCTCGACCGAAACCTGACCGACATCCGGCTGCAGGAGGCCGGCGACGATGCGCAAGAGGCTGGTCTTGCCACTGCCGTTGGGTCCACGCAGCCAGAGCAACTGCGTCGACCGGATTTCAAAATCAAGATTCCTGAAAAGCCACTCGTTGCCGCGACGGCACGCCAGACCGGACGCTCTCAGCAATGCCGGACGGGATGAATCAGAAGTCGTAGCGCACCCCGATGTAGTAAAAGGCCTGGTTGGAAGTCTCCGAACGCTGGGCAGAAGTCAATTTCGATCGCTCATAAGAAAACTCAGATTCCAGTGAGACTTGCTGTTGCACCCGGTAGCTGACACGCATGCCAGGCGTCCAGCGCACGTTCGTAAGGCCCGTGATGTCGCTTTGCCTGTAGTAGCTCAGCGAGGGTTCGAGTTGCCACTTGTCGCCAAGGCTGGAGAGGTTGTTGTAGGACAACAGGGTGCCGCGGAAGGTGGGCCCGCGCAGGAAGCTGGCGTTGAACAAGTGCGTATCGCGTTCGGAGTAGAGGTTGGAGCCAATCAATTGCGCACCCACGCTCCAGAGGTTGCCCGTGCTTGGGCTGCCATTGGGCAGAATCACAGGCACTGGCTTGACCTCACCCACGTTGGTAAACCGGAGGTCGGTGCCGATCTGCCAGTTGCTCGACAGCGGCGTGGTCACACCTAGCAGCGCCTGCGTCTGATAAGCCGTAATGCCTTTGACCTGGTCACGCAGCGTAGTCAGGGAATTGGTGGCCAGCAATTCCTGCAGGCGCTTGGCGGGCGATGTCAGGTTGGGGTCCTGGAAAAACAGGATGTTGCCTAATGACAGAACGGGCGTCGCGCGGCGATCGTACAGGAAGTTGAACACCGTCGTGTCTGGCAACTGCCATGTGCCCTGCACGGAGGCGATGTTGAGGCTCTTCAGGATTGTGTCGTAGTCGAACTGGGCAAAGGCGGAAACGCCACCACTGAAATAACGCAGTTCCGTGCCAATAGCCCGGCGGTCCACCTCGCCGTCAATCGTCTGCTGGTTGAAGTACAGGCTTCCGCTGATCTCGTTGGTCAATGCTTCAGCGTCAATCCATGCCCCATAGAAGCGTCGGCGTGTGTCCAGAAGGTCATCGGTGGGGATCCCCATCACTGCGTTGACTTTCCATTTGGGAGCGAACACATAGCCGGCCTGCACGCCGTCAAAGCGGTAGAGCACCCCGCCGCCCGTGGGCGACTGGCGCCCCACTCTGAAGCTGGTTCCGTTCACCAGCGAGCGCCGGTCAACGTAAAGCGCAGAAAGACGATTCCGTTTGGGCCTGTCGTTACGCAGGTCATCCGTGTACGAATCGCGCAACACAAAGCGCATGTCATTTTCGGCATCGCGACGGCGCCAGTTCAGGTCCACCGTGGTCTGCACCTGACTCTGAACCGCGTCTGAAATGGTGTTGTTGCTCTGCAGTTCAGGCAGCCCACTGATGGGCGAATCCAGAAACTCCTGCGTTCGGGTCTTGGATTTTCCACCGTAATAAAACGCCGCCAGGGAGCCGCTCCATGCAGACGTGGGCTCCGTCGCGGGTTTAGGTTCAGGCGACGCGGCGACCACTTGCGGGAGACTGGACAGCTGCTGGCGCACCTGATCGCTGTCCGGACCCGTCGGATACAGATTCAGGAATAGTTCGAATTCGCTTCGCGCACGTGCGGAATCGCCAGTCTTCAGGCGGGCCATACCGACGAGTTCCTGGGCTTTGCGCGACGAGGTATTGGGCGGCAAATTGAGCAGCTGATTCAGTGGCTCCAGGGCGGCGTCGGCCTCGCCACGGTCATAGGCCGCCTGCGCAGCCGCCAGCAGTGTTTCAGCCCGCGCGTTCACCTCGGCCGGGCTCAAGGTCCCAGGCTCCGTCGCCCCTTGCGAAGGCGCGGGCGTCGACGGCACGGCCACGATCACGGCATTCGGAAAAGTCCTGAGCAGCAGGTTGCGTGCGCTCTCGGCTTGCTGCCGGGTGGCGAAATAGCCAAGGTTGGTGTCGTGGAAAGTCTTGCCGTCGACCGCCCGGGTCGCGGCGAATGTTTCGTAGTCCTGCAGCCCAGGGGGGATCGAGGCCGACAATCCGCGATCGGGCTCGGTGGAACTCTGAATTGTGATGAAGTAGCGGCGGTCGATCCCGGTGGCCGTGGTTGGCTTTGCCGAAACAGAAGGAACGCGAACCGCGTCTGCCACTCCCTCCAGGACAATTTCGATACTCCTGTTAGTGCGCCCTGCACGGATACGAAAACGCGTGGGCGTGTTGAAACGGATGACCAGTTTGCGGCTCAGGTTACCGCGTTCCACAGTCTCGTCGATGATGACGATCTGAGGCAGGTCATCGCCGCCAATGATCTTTCTCTGGCCTGCAATCAGGCTCAGGTTATCGCGGGTTGGCAACACGTCGTAAAACGCCTGCCCGAGATCACCGGCACGCGAGGTGACGCTGCGCCGGAACTGAATGGGTGTGGCAAAACGGACATTGGCGATCACGTTCGCCCCTTCACGCCGCAATTCAATCTCTTCGATCAGTTGCGCATTGGCGAATGCTGGCAGGAAAAGCAAGAGAATACCCGTCACCCACCACGGATTCAATGGCTTCATGAATTCCCTCCCGTTGTCCTGTTTTATCGGGCTGCTTTGTTGTTTTGGTCGAGGATTGTTCCCCGCCAGCGCACTTTAACCCTGATCCCATGTCAAGTGCAAGTCCTAGTTCCACCCGGTGTAAGGCGTGCCTCTGTTGCCAAGCGGTCGGTGGCATCCGGACTCGGAGCAATCGATGGCGGGCGGCGTCTTGGTCCTGTGCGTGAGCGGCTGCTTCTGCATGTTGCCCAGATAGTTGGTCCCGGTGGCATGACACGACTTGCACCAACCGGCACCGCCGCCCAAGCTGCTGTTGTGGTTCATCCGAATGCTGACCCAACTGGTGGTGCCGGTGTGACAGCCTCTGCAATCCATGCTGGCCCCGTTCAGAAGTTGCGCCTCGGGAATGTGATTGACGGGCTTGGCCAGCGCGCCGGTTCTGCCCTGGGTGGTGAAGCTGCCGTTATGGCACGACTTGCAGGTAGACGTGGTCACCGCGCTATGGTTCATGGTCACGGCGGTCAAAAAACTGGTTTGAGAACGGTGGCAGGAGTCGCACTTGGCGATGCCGGTGCTCACGGGGATGTGTGTCGGGGGCTTGCCCTTGGCCGTGAGTCCGTTGTGACAGGTGTCGCAGGAGCCTGTTCCTACGGCATTCGCCGGCGAGTGCGCGAACACCACCGTGCGCCAGCTGGCCGAAGATCGATGGCAGCTCTCGCAGTTGGTTACCCCGACGTGCGCAGGCGTGTTGGGCTTGCCCACGGCCGGCGGGAAACTGCCGTTGTGACAACGGGCACACTGCCCGCTGACCGACACGTTGCTGTGAAAGCGCGCTGGCGTCCAGGCCGCAAAACTGCCCTTGTGGCAGGTGTCGCAGTTGGTGATGACCACGCCCGCCAGCGTTTGATAAGGGATGTGCGTTACCGGGCGCCCGTCAGCC
>JBKJZS010000228.1:0-1099 GCA_046714915.1 Polaromonas sp.
GGACAGGCCTGGCGAAGGGCCAGCTTCGACAGGCTCAGCCCGAACGGCAGAAGAGCCGAGAGCTGCCTATGGCGCAAGCCAAACTTTTCTGGCCCGCCTGCACGCCATGCCGCCGCTGAAAGAAGAAGGGCTCTGGCCCGCCCAAAAAATCGCCATCCGCAACCTGGAGGCTTCGCTCAAAGCCAACCAGCCTAGAGCGCTGATCCAGATGGCCACCGGCAGCGGCAAGACCTTTACCAGCATCAGCTTTATCTACCGCCTCATCAAGTTCGCCGGGGCCAAGCGCGTGCTGTTTTTGGTGGACCGGGGCAACCTCGGCCGCCAGACAAAAAAAGAGTTTGACCAGTACACCTCGCCCTACAACAACTTCAAGTTTGGCGAGGAATACATCGTCCAGCACCTCACCAGCAACCAGCTCGACACCACCGCCCGCGTCACCATCTGCACCATCCAGCGGCTGTTCAGCATGCTGAAAGGTCGGGAGCTGGCACCCGAAGACGACGAGCAAAGCGTCGATGGCCTGGGCAGCCTGTTTGCCAAGCCCGAGCCCATTGGCTACAACGCCAGCTTCCCCATCGAGACCTTTGACATCATCGTCACCGACGAAGCGCACCGCAGCATTTATAACCTGTGGCGCCAGGTGCTGGAATACTTTGACGCCTACCTCATCGGCCTGACCGCCACGCCCAGCAAACAGACCTTTGGCTTTTTCAACCAGAACCTGGTCATGGAATACGGCCACCAGCATGCCGTGGCCGACGGCGTCAATGTCAACTACGACGTCTACCGCATCCGCACCCAGGTCAGCGAGCAGGGCAGTCAGGTCGAGGCCGGTTATTCCGTGGGCTATCGCGACCGCCTGACCCGCAAAACCCGCTGGGAGGAGCTGGACGAAGACATGGCCTACGACGCCGACGCGCTCGACCGCGCCGTACAAACGCCCGACCAGATCCGCACCATCGTGCGCACCTTCCGCGACAAGCTGCACACCGAAATCTTCCCCGGCCGCACCGAAGTGCCCAAGACCATCGTGTTTGCCAAAGACGACAATCACGCCGAGAAGATTGTCGAAATCCTGCGCGAAGAGTTTGGCAAAGGC
>JBKJZS010000229.1:0-2778 GCA_046714915.1 Polaromonas sp.
CGCAGGCCATCGATGGCTTGTGGAACATCGCGCAGAGAAAAAGCGTCGGGCGTTTGCTGGGAGGGCTGACATGAGCGTCATCAGCGGCAAGAGCGCTACCGGCTTGGCGCAGCGCACACCTTCCGCGCTCGCGCTGGCGCGCTCCTTCTTGTTCGTGCCGGCCAACCGCCCCGAACGCTACGCCAAAGCGCTCGCCTCGGGCGCAGGCGCGGTGATCATTGACCTGGAAGACGCCGTGCCTCCAGATGCCAAGCCGGCTGCCCGCACTCAGTTGCTCGATGGATTTAAAAGCCTTTCAGCCAGCGAGCGTTCACGGGTGCTGGTGCGCATAAACGCCCGCGGCACCCCCTGGCATGAGGAAGACGTGTTGTTGCTGCCGCCATTGGTGGGTGCGGGGCTGGGCGGCGTCGTACTGCCCAAGGTCGAGTCAACCGACGAGCTCAGCCGCGTGGCAGCGTTGGTGGGTGAGGACTGTGCGCTGCTGCCCATGCTGGAGTCCGCCGCCGGGCTGGCAGTGCTGGATGCGCTAGCCTGCAGCCCCGGGGTAGCTAGGCTGGTGTTTGGCAACCTGGACTTTCAGGCTGACCTGGGCATGGCCTGTGGGCCTGACGAAACCGAATTGCTGCCGGTGCGCTTGGCCCTGGTGTTGGCGTCTCGCCGCGCGGGTCTGGCCGCGCCGGTCGATGGCGTCACACCTGGCACTGGGGATATGGCGCAGGTGCAGGCCGACGCCGGGCGCAGCCGGCGTGGCGGCTTTGGCGCCAAGCTGTGTATTCACCCCGCCCAGGTGGCAGTGGTCAATGCGGCATTAGGGCCAACAGCGGCCGAATTGGAATGGGCGCGCAGAGTGGTAGAAAATAGCCTTGGTACGGGTGGCGGTGTTTTCACTCTCGACGGCCGCATGGTTGATGCGCCGGTGCTGCTGCTGGCGCAGCGAACGCTTGCGCAGCAAGCCGCCGCAGAAAATGGCGCTACGTAAAGCACCCGACTGATGTAAACGACACAGCGGTGCGAGCCGTTATAAGATTAAATTTTTTACCTCCAAAAGGATGAGACAAATGATTACCAAACGTAAAACAATGCTGTGGGCCTGCGCTGCGGCAGCCACGCTGGGCCTTAACACGCCGGCTTTCAGCCAAGCCGTTTTCCCGGACAAGCCGGTTTCGCTGGTCGTGCCTTTTGCCGCTGGCGGCCCGACCGATGTGGTCGCCCGCATGATTGCCATCCCGATGGGCAAGGCGCTGGGCCAGACCGTCCTGGTCGAAAATGCCGTCGGTGCCGGCGGTACCATCGCCGCCGCCAAGGTGGCGCGTGCAGCGCCTAACGGCTACACCATCTTGATCCATCACATGGGCATGTCCACCGCACCGGCGCTGTACAAAAAACTGCCTTTTGATCCGCTGAAGGATTTTGAGTACATCGGTCAGGTGGTTGATGTGCCCATGACATTGCTGGCACGCAAGGACTTTCCGGCGGCCAACTTTGCCGAGCTGCAGACCTACATTAAAGCCCAGGGCGACAAGGTATCGCTCGCCAACGCCGGGCTGGGCGCGGTCTCGCACCTGTGCGGCCTGCTGTTCCAGAGCCAGATGGGCGTCGAGCTCAACACCATTCCCTATTCAGGCACCGGCCCGGCGATGAATGCCTTGCTCGGCGGCCAGGTGGACTTGCTGTGTGACCAGACCACGCAAACCGTGCCGCTGATCAAGGACGGCCGCGTCAAGGTCTACGGCGTAACTTCCCTGACCCGCCTGGCTGGATTGCCCAATGTGCCGACGCTCAATGAGCAGGGACTCAAAGGTTTTGAAGTGAAGGTCTGGCACGGCATGTACGCGCCCAAAGGCACACCAGCGCCTGCGCTTGAAAAAATCAATGCCGCTCTGCGTGTGGCCATGCAAGACCCGGTGGTCAAGCAGCGGCTGGCAGACCTGAGCTCTGACATTCCATCGATGGAAAAAATTTCTGCGGCCGGCCTCAAGACCCACCTGGAAGCTGAAATCATCAAGTGGGCGCCGGTCATCAAGAAAGCCGGCATCTACGCCGATTAACCTTCTCAAAGGGCGGATTCAAGTACGAAGTGCAAGGTTCCGAAACAGGGTGGGCCAAGAGTCAACAGGATGGGCTCTTTGTGACCAGCCAGTCTCAACCAAGCTGCAATGCAGCCAAGGCTTGCGCCTTGGCGCTTGAGTGCATGAATTTGGTATCGTTCTTCTCGGCTCAAGTGCTATTTATTTTGTAGCGTTACGGGAGCTGCTTGCTATTGGGCTCAGGACGCCCGGAACGCCCGGAACGGATTGAAGCCGGTGATCAGCGCGGTGGCTGTCAGCACCAGAACACATCCGGGCGCCATTCCCCAGGTCACCGGTTCGCCCAGAAACAGCCCGCCCCAGGCGATGCCAAACAGCGGAATCATGAAGGCCGCCGAGGTGGCGGCGCTGGCCGGGATCTCGCGCATCAGCCGCATGCTGAACCAATACATCAAGCCCGAGGTGATGATGCCAAGCACCGCCACGGCAATCAGTGCGCCAGGCGTGGGGTGAATTGAAGGCGCGGCGATGGCTGTCGGCAGCAACAAAATAAGCGCCCCCGCCAAATGCACGGCTGCGGAGGCCGGCAGAGGCTCGTGGGTTAGCGTAGCGCGCTTCATGAGGATGGCACCAAAACCGTAGCTGGCTGCCGCCGCAGTACAGGCCAGCGCCGCCAGCACCACCTGCGGTGTGACTGCAACAGGGCCGAGCCGGACCAACAGCGCCACACCGCCAAAACCAAGGGCACAAC
>JBKJZS010000230.1:0-2524 GCA_046714915.1 Polaromonas sp.
TACAAGGTGCCCATCTACATCACCAGCCTGGGCGCACGCGAAGACATCAACGCCGCCGCGCACAGCTACGGCGGCGTGGTGCTGCACGACATCATCAACAACAAGCATGCGCGCAAGGCGATTGAAAAAGGCGCCGACGGCCTGATTGCCGTGGCCGCCGGTGCCGGTGGCCATGCGGGCGTCAAAAGCCCGTTTGCCTTGATTCAGGAAATCCGTCAGTGGTTTGACGGCCCGCTGGCACTGTCGGGTGCGATCTCGACCGGCGGCGCGGTGCTGGCCGCGCGCGCCATGGGTGCTGACTTTGCGTATATCGGTTCGGCGTTTATCGCCACCGAAGAAGCCCGCGCCGCCGATGCCTACAAGCAGGCGATTGTCGAGGGCAACTCCGATGACATCATTTACAGCAACCTTTTTACCGGTGTGCATGGCAACTACCTGGCTCCCTCGATACGCGCTGCCGGCATGGACCCTGAAAACCTGCCCGAGAGCGATGCGAGCAAGATGAACTTTGGCGGTGACAAGTCCAAAACCTGGAAAGATATCTGGGGTTGCGGCCAGGGTATTGGCTCGGTCAGCAAGGTGCAGAGCACGGCCGCTTTTGTTGCCCAGCTCAGGCGCGAGTACGAAGAAGCTCGCCTGGGGCTGGCGCTCTAGCCTTTTCGCGTTCATGCGTTTGCCTGACCAGCGCCTGCCCGGCATCGATGCCCTCAAAGGCATGGCCTGCGTGCTGATCGTCTGGCACCACCTGGCTTTTTATGGCCCCATGTCGGATGTGATTCACGCCTTTGTGCCTGGCCTCACGGGTTGGCTTTATGACTATGGCCGCATGGCGGTGCAGTTGTTTCTGGTGGTCGGCGGCTTTCTGGCGGCCAGTTCGCTGGCACCCGAAGGCGTGGCTGTATTCAAACAACCCGGTCGCCTGATGCTTCGCCGTTACCGGCGGCTGGTGCCGCCCTACCTGGTGGCGCTGGCCGTGAGCGTGCTGGTGGCCGCGCTGGTGCGGCCGTGGTTTGCCCACCCGTCTGTGCCCGAGGCTCCCACGCTGTTGCAACTGCTCGCCCATGTATTACTACTGCAGGATGTGCTGGGCCAGGAGGCCCTGTCGGCAGGCGTCTGGTATGTGGCGATTGACTTTCAGCTGTTCGCCATCAGCGTGCTGGTTTTTGCTTTCGCGCGCCAGCTGCAGCCGCGCTGGCGGAAATTGCCGGTGCGGCTCGGCGTGGGCTTGCTGCTGCTGCTCGCCGTGTCCTCGCTGCTTTTCTTTAACCGCCAGGCTGGGTTGGACATCACGGGCCTGTATTTCTTTGGTTCCTACGCCTTGGGCATGCTGGCCTTCTGGGCCTCGAATGCGGCAAGCAAAGCCAGGCTGGTGCAGTGGCTGCTGGGCATCGTCTTGTTGGGCGCAACGGCCCTGGCACTTGATTTCAGGGGCCGGATCGCCCTTGCACTGGTGGTGGCGCTGGGCCTGGTTTGGCTGCAAAAAAGCGCCTGGCCCAGGCCATGGCGCGAGCCGCGCTGGCTGGTGCAACTCGGCCAGATGTCGTACTCGGTGTTTCTGATTCACTTCCCGGTGTGCCTGCTGGTCAACGCGGCGGTGAGCCATTTCTGGCCCACCCAGCTCATTGCCAATGCGCTGGGCATGCTGGCCGCCTTTGTGCTGTCCCTGCTGGCGGGCGCGTTGCTGTACAGGGGAGTTGAATCCCGGCAGATTCCGGCTCGCGGCGCGACCAAGGCGGGCCTGATCTCGCCGTGATTTCTCCGGTTGAAGCTTTTTCTTAAGAAATATCCGGCTTTAGCCCAATTAACACGGGCGCAAGCAGCTATCAAATCAATAGCGATTGAGGCGTTCCGCTCAACGCCTGAACATCTCCAGCTTCAAGACAGAGGCCTCGCCCAGCCAGGAGGCATGGGTCGTGTGGTCCGCCAGGTCATCGCCCGTGACGCCGTGCACGAACACATCAAGCCCGTTGCGGTTTTCCTCCAGCCAAGGGATCAGGCGCTCAAATTCCGCGCTGTCAAACGCAATCTGGCAACTCCAGTGCGGGTGCGGCCCGACTTCGCGCTCATGCACACGCCCCACGGCTACCTTGAATAGTTCACCTGCCTGCCGGCACAGCGCGCGCGCCTGCTCCACCGTGTCAGGCCCGAAATAGACATGGGCGTGGTAGTGCGAATAAATGTTTTGGGGTCTTGGGGTCATTGCTTCAAATCATTGAGCCGGCAGCGAGTCCCACTGGTCATGCCGTTCCCGCCGTTCCTGCCGGTAGTTGGTGACTTCAAGACGAATACCATCGGGGTCGGTGAAAAACGTGGCCCAGTAGTCCGGCGCATAGCCTGGATGAAGCTCGGGCTCGGTGGCGTCTATGCCCGCAGCGCGAAGACCGTTGGCGACCGAGACCACGTCCGCCACCGAATCAACACGAAGGCCGAGGTGGTGCAAGCCCGGCGAGTACGGCTCGTGCGCGCTGGTCGATCTTGCCGGGCGCAGGACATAGCCGAAATGGCGGTTGAAGTATTGAACGTG
>JBKJZS010000231.1:0-1331 GCA_046714915.1 Polaromonas sp.
CAAACACCTCGCCGGTGTTGGGATGCACGGCCACCCATTCAGGCCTGTCCATCTTGGTGGCGCCCGCCACGTCGGCGGCCTGACGGCACTTGACCACCACGTCTGCCTGGCTGGCAAAACCGTTGGCGGCGGTCAGGCCGTCTTGCCCATGCACCAACGGCAACCAGCGGCCAAAACCCTGCTCGTCAAAACGGGCCACATACAAGGTGCCATGGTCCAGCAGATCTTTGTTGGCGCGGTAACCGCCGGGCTTGACCTTGTCGCGACTGACAAACTTGTAGATGTACTCAAAACGCTCGTCGTCACCCATGTACACCACCGCACGGCCATCGCGCGACAGCGTGGTGGTGGCGCCCTCGTGTTTGAAGCGGCCCAGCGCCGTGCGCTTGATCGGGGTTTGCGTCGGGTCCTGCGGGTCGATCTCGACCACCCAGCCGAAGCGGTGCGGTTCGTTAGGGTTCTTCACCGCGTCAAAACGCTCGTCAAATTCATGCCAGCGGTAGCCAAAACCCTTGGCGCGCAAGCCATAACGCAACTCATCCGGGGTCGGCTTGTCCTGCGCCGAGAAGTAGCCGTTCCAGTTTTCTTCGCAGGTCAAAAACGTGCCCCAGGGGGTTTGACCCGCTGCGCAATTGTTCAGCGTGCCCAGGGGCCGCATGCCGTCAGGGTTTGCCGCAGTTTTCAGCAAGGCATGGCCGGCGGCTGGGCCGCTGAACTGCATCGGTGTGCTGGCGGTGATGCGGCGCGCATAACGCGAGTTGGGCATGACGCGCCAGACACCGGCACGCTCCACCACCTCAATCACGCTGACACCATGGGCCGCCTGCGACTTGCGCACCTTGTCCAGGGTCCAGGTCTGCATGCCGTCGCTGTGCAACAGGCCGTCATCGGTGTACTCGTGGTTGATGGCCAGCAGGCCGTGGCGCGGATTCTTGTCCAGCGGGAAGTACTCCATCCCATCGTGGTGCATGCCCGACTGCAGCAATTGCTCTTGCCAGCTGTTGGACGCGTCGGCATGGAAAGCCGGTGCAGCAGCGGCGGCAATACCCGTGGCATCGCCCCAGCGGTAAAGCACCTGCGCTTCATATTCAGGCGGCACGATCAGCGCATCGGCACTGGACACCGGCACACCGGTAAAGCCAAGCGGCTTGCCTTTGGACACCGTGGCGGCATGGCCGGTCAGGGTGTGCGAACCCATCAGCAAAGCCACCGCCGCTGTGGTGCAACGCAGCACATGGCGCCGCCCGTCGTCTATGTCGTGGATAGAGGGATTGGGCGCGTTGTTGACGCCATGCTGCTCAGAATCCCCTGCAAAACCTTGACCCATGAAT
>JBKJZS010000232.1:0-3474 GCA_046714915.1 Polaromonas sp.
AGGTGAAGGTCGTCGCTATCACAGCCAGACCAATTTCATCGGCGGCTTCCATCGCCGCCTGGTAAGGAGTCTTGCCCAAGAGCAGGTGGCGCACGATGTTTTCCACTTCCACAATCGCGTCGTCCACAAAAATACCTATCACCAGACTGAGCGCCAGCAGGGTTACCACATTGATTGAAAATCCGAGGTAGTGCATGCCAATAAAGGCGGGAATCACCGACAGCGGCAGCGCTACTGCGGAGACAAAAGTCGCCCGCCAGTCGCGCAGAAACAGCCACACCACCAGCACCGCCAGCAGTCCCCCTTCGATCAGCAGCGTGAGAGACGCGCTGTATTCGTCTTCCACCGGGGTCACGAAGTCAAAGGCTTCAGTCAGCTCAATGTCGGGGTGGTTCAGCTGCAATGCTTTCAACGCGGCGCGCACGCCGCGGCCAGCTTCTACCTCGCTGGCGCCTTTGCTGCGCGAGACTTCAAAGCCCACGACGGGTACGCCGTTGAGCAAGGCGGTCGAGCGTTGCTCGGCGACGGTGTCTTGCACGTCGGCCACCTGGCTCAAGCGCACCTTGCGGCCGTCGCCTACAGCCAGCTCAATCGAAGCCAGCTCAGCGGCCGATTTGACGGTGGCCAGCGTGCGCACCGGCTGCTCGCTGGTGCCGAGGTCGGTACGGCCACCGGCGGTGTCCATTTGCACCTGGCCAAGCTGGCGCGAGATGGTCGCGGCACTCACGCCGAGCGAGGCCATTTTTGCGGTGTCGAGGGCGATGCGCACCTCGCGGGTCACACCGCCCACCCGGCTGACTGCGCCCACACCGGGTACGGCGAGCAGGCGTCGCGTGAGGCTGTCGTCGACAAACCAGGAGACGGCTTCATCGTCCATCGCCTTGCTTCGGATGGTGTAAGCGAGCACCGGAGAAGCCGCCAGATTGATTTTGCTGACGATCGGGTCGCGCACATCGGCCGGCAGATCAGCCCGCACTTGCTGGACCGCGGAGCGCACCTCGTCAAGAGCTTCCTGGGTTGATTTTTCCAGGCGAAACTCGGCGGTGAGGGTGACCGCGCCATCTTGCACCTTGGTATAAATGTTTTTCAGGCCCTGCAGCGAGGCGATGGCGTTTTCGATCTTGCGGGCGACATCGGTCTCCAGTTGCGCTGGCGATGCGCCGGGCAAGCTGGCTGATATCACGATGTTGGGTACATCAAGGTCGGGAAAGTTTTGCACCTTCATGGCCTGGAAGCTCAGCACGCCGGCAAAGCACAGCAGCACAAAAAACATAACGGCAGGAATCGGGTTGCGGATGCACCAGGCGGATACGTTCATGCTTTTCTCCGGCAACGGCTCTTTATTTCGTAGCTGCTTGCGCAGGATTGGTTGGGAGTTCGGCCCTGCTTGACGCTTTGCCCGGGGCTACAGCTGCCACCAGCTGGACGGTGTCGCCATCGGCCAGAAAGGCCGCGCCACCGGCCACATAGCGCTCGCCGGTTTGGACGCCTTGAATGATCTCTACCGCGTCGCCCAGCCGGCGGCCAGTTTGCAGTTTCACTTGCGTGACTTTGTTGCTGGCCTCAATGCGCATGGCGTAGGTAAAGCCGTCGCGCAATACAAGCGCTTGCTGCGGGAGCGTCAGTGCGCTGGTCGTGCCCAGTGCAAACTCGCCTTTGGCAAACATGCCGGCTTTCACACCCGGGTTTCGCGGCAGGTCGACATACACCAGCGCGTTGCGAGTCAGCGGATCGACCGTGGGCGCGACCATGCGAACGGTGCCTTGCACTTGCGCGCCGCTGGCCGCTGTCACCTGCGCGGTGGCACCCGGCTGGATACGAACCACTTCATTGCTGGTGACCTCGGCGCGCCATTCCAGCCGTCCGCCGCGGATCAGGCGAAACAGCTCGACGCCGCTGCCGGCGACGGCACCCACCGTCGCGTTGCGCGCTGAAATGATGCCGCTGTCAGGCGCCCGCACCTGCGTGTTGCTACCGCGCAGCTGCTGGGCGTCCAGCACCGCCTGCGCTGCCGCAACACGCGCCTGCGCGGTCTGCTCGGCGGTGTTGTACTGGTTGATCTGCTGCATGCTCAGGGCGCCGGAGTTTTGCAGCGTGCGGGCCCGCGCGGCATTGCCGGCGGCGTCCGCGGCCGTGGCCTGCGCCTCGACCAGGCTGGCGCGCGCCTGCGCCACATCGGCCTGCACGCTGTCGCCGGAAAAACGGGCCAGTAGCTGCCCGGCCTTGACGCTGTCACCGACATTGACCAGCACCTGAGTCAGACGCAGGCCGTTGGACTCGGCGCCGATGATGGCTTCCTGCCAGGCCATGATGTTGCCGTTGGCGCTCAGTTTGATGGGCAGGAGCGACTGCTCGGGCTGGGCCACCGCGACCGTCAGCGCCGGCTTGGGCGCGGCGGCTTGCGGTTCAGCCTTGGCGCCAGTTCTTAAATAAAAAATGGCCAGAGCCCCGGTAATAACAGCGACAGTAGCTATTAAAATAATAGCAAATGGTTGGAGCTTGAGGTTTTTCATGGATTTCTTGTGGCAGTCAGAGGCGATGTCGGCGAGCCGGTGTTCAGGGCCGCGCCGCTGCGGCTTCAAAAGGGCTTTCCAGCGCGGGAGTCCAGCCGCCGCCCATCGCGCGGTACAGCGCCACCCAGGCCACTGCGCGTTCGCGCTGCAGCGCGAGCAATGCGGTTTCGGCGGCCAGCTGCGTGCGACGTGCGTCTTCCAGTTCGACCAGGTTGGCCAAGCCGCTTTTGTAGCGGGCTTCAGTGCCGGAATAGGCGGCGCGGTAACCTTCAGCGGCGACGCCGGCGTCTTCATTGCGCGCTGCGGTGCTCTGCAGATTGACCAGCGCTTCCTCGACCTCGCGCACCGCCTGCCGCACCCGGGCGCGGTAGTTGGCGGCGGCCTCGTCGTAGCGTGCCTGTGCAGCTTCCACATCGGCGGCGCGCCGGCCGCCGTCAAACAGCGGCAGACTCAGGGCCAGTGGGCCAATGGACCAGGTGCTGAAGTCGGAGTTGACGCCACCACCGCGAAAGCGGTTGGCAGCGACCGAGCCGTTCAGACTCAGGCCCGGGTAGCGCTGGGCCTGGGCACTGCCGACGTCGGCACTTGCCGCGGCGACTTCTCGCTCCGCATGGAAGACATCGGGGCGCTGTGCGAGCGCCTGCGCTGGCACAAGCGCTATTGAAATAATAGCTGTTGACTCAATGCTGGTGGCGGTCAAGGTCAGTTTTTCCCTTAATTCGGGCTCTTGCAGCGCTGTCAGCGCCACCAGCGCCTTGATGTCCAGCTCACACAGCGCAGCCTGCTGGGTGGCCCGGCTGCTGCCTTCGGCGGCGCTCGCTTTGGCCAGTGCGGCGGTCGCCGGCGCGGTGAATCCGGCCTCGGTGCTGAGCGCCGCCAGTCGGGCCGTCTCGGCGCGGGACGCGGCATCGGCGCGTGTCACCCGCAGCAGTTTTTCGCAGGTGCGCAGGCTGTAATACTG
>JBKJZS010000233.1:0-3540 GCA_046714915.1 Polaromonas sp.
CCTCCGCCACATCATGTGTGTTATATAATTCCAGATGCAGCGTAATTTTATTTCGTGCACAGTTTTTACGCGCGGCCGTCGGATGCGCGCCACACTGCAGGCGTTGCCGACTACGGCGCGCGCTTTACGGCGGCCGTTGCGCGCGATAATATTTTCGCGACGCAATTTCATCCTGAGAAAAGCGCAGACCACGGATTGGCCCTGTACCGAAATTTCCTGCACTGGAACCCCTGATTCAACGTCCCCCTAGCCCTATCAGCGCCAGCCAGACCCGTTTCCTTCATCCCACTTCAGCGTTTTCCCTTACTGCTCATGCTACTCATCCCTGCGATTGACTTAAAAGACGGCCATTGCGTGCGCCTCAAACAGGGCGATATGGATCAATCCACCATCTTCAGCGAGGACCCGGCGGCGATGGCGCGCAGCTGGGTCGACAAGGGCGCGCGCCGCCTGCATCTGGTGGATCTGAACGGCGCCTTCGCCGGCAAACCGAAAAACGAAGCAGCCATTCGCAAGATCCTGGCCGCAGTGGGCAGCGAGATCGACGTGCAGCTGGGCGGCGGCATTCGCGACCTCGACACCATAGAGCGCTACCTCGATTCCGGCCTGCGCTACGTCATCATTGGCACGGCCGCGGTAAAAAACCCCGGCTTTCTACAGGATGCCTGTACCGCATTTGGGGGCCATATCATCGTCGGTCTGGACGCCCGGGACGGCAAGGTCGCCACCGACGGATGGAGCAAATTAACCGGGCACGAAGTGATTGACCTGGGCAAAAAATTTCAGGATTACGGCGTCGAGTCCATCATCTACACCGACATCGGCCGCGACGGCATGCTCAGCGGCATCAACATCGACGCCACCGTCAAGCTGGCGCAGGCGCTGTCGATTCCCGTGATTGCCTCGGGTGGCCTGTCCAGCATGGCCGACATCGATGCGCTGTGTGCGGTCGAGGGCGAAGGCGTCGAAGGCGTGATCTGCGGCCGCTCCATCTACAGCGGCGACCTGGACTTTGCAGCGGCGCAGGCCCGCGCCGACGAACTCAACGGCTAGAGGTTCCCATAAATCCGATTCTCGGGCGCATGGCGTCGTTGCGCGGTGCTCGGAATCCTCATGCACCTGGGTGCATTCCGGTTCCTGCGCGCCGTGCGCCTCGCCCTGCATCCCGATAATCGAGTTTCTGGCAACCTCTAAAGTCCGCTGTTCTGCTACTTAAATCCATGCTCGCAAAAAGAATAATCCCCTGTTTGGACGTCACCGGCGGCCGCGTCGTCAAGGGCGTCAACTTTGTCGAGCTGCGCGACGCCGGCGATCCGGTGGAAATTGCCGCGCGTTACAACGAACAGGGTGCTGACGAGCTGACTTTTCTCGACATCACCGCGACCAGCGACGGCCGCGACCTGATCCTGCACATCATCGAAGCCGTGGCCTCGCAGGTCTTCATTCCCCTGACGGTCGGCGGTGGCGTGCGTACTGTCGAAGACGTGCGCCGCCTGCTCAATGCCGGTGCCGACAAAACCAGTTTCAACTCCGCCGCGCTGGCCAACCCGCAGGTCATCGAAGACGCCTCGGCCAAATACGGCGCGCAGTGCATTGTGGTGGCCATCGACGCCAAGCGCCGTTCCGACGCTGAAGCACTAGCACGTGGCCCCGGCTGGGACGTGTACAGCCACGGCGGCCGCAAAAATACCGGGCTGGATGCGGTGGCCTGGGCCGTTGAGATGTCGCAGCGCGGCGCCGGCGAAATTTTGCTGACCAGCATGGATCGCGACGGCACCAAGGCCGGGTTTGACCTGGCGCTGACACGTGCCGTCAGTGACGCGGTCAGCGTGCCGGTGATTGCCTCCGGCGGCGTCGGTACGCTCGATCATCTCGCCGACGGCATCCAGCTCGGAGGCGCCGATGCGGTCCTGGCTGCGAGCATTTTTCACTACGGTGAATACACGGTGCAGCAGGCCAAACAACACCTGGCGGGGCGCGGCATCCCGGTGCGGCTCTGAGCAGCCTTGTTTCCCGCGTGTCAGGCATCCCCTATTGATGGACGCCAGCGGCTACCAGTTCCATCGCCTGTTTACCTGAACTGCAAGGTCCACTTTCTTGAACGCCATCACCTGCACACAAGCGCTGTCAGCAGCCCAAACCCTGGGGCTGGAGCGCCTCGACGCCCAACTGCTGCTGCTGCATGCGCTGGGCAAACCCGCCAACGCCAGGGCCTGGCTGATGGCGCATGACACAGACGCGCTGCCAGACGAGGTGGCGCAACAGTTCAGGCAGTTGAGCCTGCGCCGCGCCGGCGGTGAGCCACTGGCTTACATCGTCGGCAGCAAGGAGTTTTTCGGCCTGAGCCTGCTGGTTGATGCGCGCGTGCTGGTGCCGCGGCCTGACACAGAGACCCTGGTGGAGTGGGGGCTGCAACGGCTGGCAGGAGCGGGCATGCCGGCTTGCGCCCAGGTGCTGGACTTGGGAACGGGCAGCGGTGCGATTGCCCTGGCCTTGAAAAAAAGCCGGCCCGCCCTGGAAATCACGGCGGTCGATGCCAGCCCCGACGCCTTGGTCGTGGCAAGCGCCAACGCCCGCCAGCACCAGCTGCCTGTCCACTTTGTTGAAAGCAACTGGTTCACAAATGTAAGTGGCCACTTTCATTTAATTGCAGGGAATCCGCCTTATGTGGCTACCGACGATGCACATTTGTCCGCCCTGAGCCACGAGCCGCTGCAGGCGCTGGCGGCCGGCGAGGATGGCCTGAGCGACATTCGCCAGATCATCAAACAGGCCCCCGAACACCTGTACCAGCACGGCTGGCTGCTGTTGGAGCACGGTTACGACCAGGCCCAAACCGTGTGCGACTTGCTCGGTCAAAACGGTTTTACCGAGGTCCAGAGCCGGGCCGACCTGGCAGGAATCCCACGTTGCTCGGGCGGGCGCTGGCCAGGCCGCGTCGGCAGCCACAGGCAAACGGCAGGATAATCAGCTATTGATTTCCTGTTTTTAAATTCCATTTGTTGTTTGATCAGTTTGAACCGAGTTATGCGCAAGCCGGGTTTTAACTGGCTGCAGCGTAACTCCCCGCCAAAGGACCCGAAATGAACGATACCCAGCAACGCATTGACCAGATCGTCAAATCCAGTGAGGTGGTGCTCTTCATGAAAGGCACGGCCCAGTTTCCGATGTGCGGTTTTTCAGGCCGCGCGATTCAGGTGCTCAAAGCCTGCGGCGTCAACAAACCCGCTACCGTGAACGTGCTGGAAGACGAAGAAATACGCCATGGCATCAAGGAATACAGCAATTGGCCGACAATTCCTCAGCTCTATGTGAAAGGCGAATTCGTCGGTGGCTCGGACATCATGATGGAGATGTACCAGAACGGCGAGTTGCAGCAGGTGCTCGGAACGACCTCCGTTTGAGCCTGGCCCGGCGCATCAGCCTGTAATAAAGACCGCCCCAGGCCCGCTGGACTGTGGCTTCAGGCTTGCCCTCAATTACTGGGTATGCCCTTCACAGGCGCCGGCGTTTACCCGGCCCTTGCATTCGCGCTTGAGC
>JBKJZS010000234.1:0-5670 GCA_046714915.1 Polaromonas sp.
GCCAGGCCCTTGTTGGGCGCGCCCACCAGGGTGCCGACTGCATCTTCAAGCACCATCTGGCAGGTGGCGTTGCCGTGAATGCCCATCTTGTGCTCCAGACTGCCGCAGTAAATGCCGTTGCGAGAGCCGATGGCACCGTCCTTGCCGAGATTGAATTTCGGCACGGCGAACAGGCTGATGCCCTTGCTGCCTTGCGGTGCATCGGGCAGGCGGGCCAGCACCAGGTGCACGATGTTTTCAGCCATGTCGTGTTCACCGGCGCTGATGAAGATCTTGTTGCCGGTGATTTTGTAGCTGCCGTCGGCCTGGGGCTCGGCCTTGCTGCGCAGCAGGCCCAGGTCGGTGCCGCAATGCGGCTCGGTCAGGCACATGGTGCCGGTCCATTCGCCGCTGGTGAGCTTGGACAAGTAAAGCTTCTTCTGCTCGTCGGTGCCATGGGCGTGTAGCGCCTCGTAGGCGCCGTGCGACAGGCCGGGGTACATGGTCCAGGCCTGGTTGGCTGAGTTCAGCATTTCGTACAGGCACTGGTTCACCACAAACGGCAGGCCCTGACCGCCGTAGGCGGGGTCGCAACTCAGCGCCGCCCAGCCGCCTTCGACGTACTTGGCATAGGCCTCCTTGAAACCTTTGGGCGGGGTCACTTCATGGGTGGTTTTGTCGAGCTTGCAGCCCTCGGTGTCGCCGCTGATGTTGAGCGGAAAAGTCACCTCGGCTGCAAACTTTCCGGCTTCCTCCAGCACGGCATTGATGGTGTCCGCATCCACCTCGGCATGTTTTGGCAAAGCCTTGAACTCGTCGGTGACCTTGAGCACTTCGTGCATGACAAACTGCATGTCGCGCAGGGGCGGGGTGTATTGAGGCATGGAGGCGTCCTTTGAAGAGAGGGGATTAAATGGAAGAAGAAGAGCGTGCAGGCGTGGGCCTGGCCGCATTTTTTTTCAGCGATGCAGAGCTCATGGGCCGGGTCAGCGCCAGGGCGGCGTCGTTGCCGTAGCGGGCCAGGATGCTCTGGAACGCCTGCAAGGCGCGGTCCATCGATCCCGGCGCCTTGAGAAAGCGGGCCTCGTAGTGCACTGCCAGGATCAGGCCGTGGATCTCAAACGCAATCTGGCGCTCGTCGGCATCCAGACGCAAATGACCCGCCTCTTTGGCCAGCACCACCGCGCGGTACATCGCGGCCAGCCAGGTTTGGACCGAGCTGGCCAGCGCGTCGCGGACCGGACCGGGCCGATCATCAAACTCGACCGCGCCGCTGATAAAGATACAGCCCGACTGGAGCTCCACCGCGACGCATTTCATCCAGTTGCCAAACAGGGCCTGAAGCCGTGGCAAACCGCGCGGCGCGGCGAGCGCCGGATAAAAAACGTCCGCTTCAAAACGACGAAAATATTCTCGAATCACGGAAATTTGCAGCTCTTCGCGGGAACCGAAGTGCGCGAATACGCCTGACTTGCTCATGTGCATGATTCCAGCCAGGGCGCCTATGCTCAGGCCCTCCAGGCCGATCTGGGTGGCCAGACCGAGCGCCGCATCGATGATGGCCGCCTTGGTTTGCTGGCCTTTTTGCTGGCCCCTGTGCTCGCTCGCTGGCAGGCCTGGCGCACCCCCCGAACTGGGAGCGGCGTCGGGAGAAACACTGCGGGCAGATTTGGCTGGAAATTCTGTGATGGACATGGCAGGTAGAACAATAAAGCGAACGGTCGTTCTATTTTGCCGCAAAACCGCAGATGTCAACCCGGGCTGGCCTTCAAACCGGGATTTATAGAGTTCGCAGCCTAACTCGATTCAGGGTAAACCCTAGATATGCTCCGCCACCAAGGTCATCGGATGCCAAATGACGGCCATGGGAAACGGTGAACCCAACATCAGGTTGACCACCGAGCGCAGCGATTGCTGCCAATCCTGCGGCAATCCGGGCGCCAAACCGGACCCGTCCTTCCCACGCACCAACCGCGCCATCAGCTTGTCGCCATCAAGGAACGGCAGGAGGGGTGCAGCGCTCATTTTGCGAAGTTGACCTGTCGCGCCGGCTCGTCCACCAATTTTTTAGACCGGCCTCAGCGCTGGAACGCAACGACTCTTTGCTGCTGCTCGCCCAGCCCGTCGATACCGACGTTCATCACATCGCCTTTTTTCAGAAACAGCGGCGGCTTCATGCCCATGCCCACGCCCGGCGGGGTACCCGTGGTGATGACGTCGCCCGGCATCAGCGTCATGAACTGGCTGACGTAGCTGACAATTTTTGCCACGCTGAAAATCATGGTTTTGGTGCTGCCTGTCTGGACGCGCTTGCCGTTCAGGTCGAGCCACATACCGAGCTTTTGCGGATTGGGTACCTCATCGCGCGTCACCAGCCAGGGTCCGATCGGGCCGAAGGTGTCGCATCCCTTGCCCTTGTCCCAGGTGCCGCCGCGCTCGATCTGAAATTCCCGCTCGCTGACATCGTTGATGGTGCAGTAACCGGCGACAAAACTCAGGGCGTCCTTTTGCGACACGTAGCATGCACGGGTACCGATGACCACGCCGAGTTCGACCTCCCAGTCCGATTTAACCGAGCCCTTGGGCAGCATCACCGGATCGTCGGGCCCCTGGATGCAGCTGGTCGCCTTCATGAACACCACGGGCTCCTTGGGAATGGGGAGTCCCGACTCTGCAGCATGGTCGGCGTAGTTCAGACCGATGGCAATGAACTTTCCAACGCCACTGACCGGGCTGCCCATGCGCGGCGAGCCTTTGACCAGCGGCAGACTCGCCGTCTTGAGCCGGCGCAGTTTGGCGAGCGCGACATCCCCGAGTTGATCAGGACCCAAGTCCTTGATCACGCTGCTCAGATCACGCAGTTTGCCTTCCGCGTCAATGAGTCCTGGTTTTTCTTTGCCCGGGTTGCCATAACGAACGAGTTTCATGGTTTTTTCCTTCTGGTTAAATAAAAATCAAGGGGACACAATGCTGTTCACTCAAGTGATTCACCCTGAGCCGGATGATAAAAGCGTTGACTTGGGGCAAGGGTTTCACTCAAGTATTGCATCCAGCCATCAATAAGTCGCGCGCCCGCCCGACAGGTCGAACACGGCGCCGGTAGAAAAAGAACATTCTTCGGTACACAGCCAGCCCACCATGGCGGCCACCTCTTCCGGCGTGCCGAAGCGGCCCATCGGGATTTTTGACAGCATGAAGGCGATATGCTCGGGCGTCATCTGCTCAAAAATCGCGGTTTTCACGGCGGCAGGCGTCACACAATTGACGCGCACACCCGTATCAGCGAGTTCCTTGCCGAGCGATTTGGTCAGCGCGATCACTGCCGCCTTACTGGCGCTGTAGGCACTGGCGTTCGGATTACCGTCTTTTCCTGCCACCGAAGCGATGTTGACAATGCGGCCATAGTTGCGCGCTCGCATCAGCGGCACCACTTCCCGGCAGCAGTGAAACAGGCCGGTGAGGTTGACCTGCATGACCTGCTGCCACTGCGCGGGCGGGTAGTCCCAGACCTTGGCATTGGGGCCGGTGATCCCGGCGCAGTTAACCAGCACATCGATCGCGGGCGCATGCGCCACGGTCTGCTGCACCGCACGGACCACGCTGACGTGGTCACCCACATCAACCACCACGGTATGCGCGTTGGCGCCAAGGTCGCCGGCCGCGCGCAGCAACGCCGGGCCGTCCAGATCCCACAGCGTGACGCTGGCGCCAGAGGCCAGCAGGCGCTGGGCAATGGCGAAGCCCAGTCCGGCGGCGCCGCCCGTGATGACCGCATGGCGGCCTTCCAGATCGAGCTGGTTCATATGGTCATGCCGCCGTCGATGCCATAGGATTGGCCCGTGACAAAGGCCGATTCGTCGCTGGCCAGAAAGACCACCAGCGGCGCAATTTCGTGGGCCTGCGCGAGCCGACCCATGGGCTGGCGGGCCACAAAATTTTCCCGCGCTGCCACCGGGTCTTCAAACACATTGATGCGGTCTTGCAGCGAGGGCGTATCGACCGTGCCGGGACAAATGGAATTGCAGCGCACGCCCTGCATCACGAAGTCGGCGGCGACGCTTTTGCTCAAGCCGATCACCGCCGCCTTCGACGCGCCGTAGACGAAGCGGTTCGGCAAGCCCTTGATGCTGACGACGCTGGCCATATTGATGATGCTGCCGCCGCCGTTGGCGAGCATCTTGGGCAACGCCGCCTGGATGGTCCAGAACTGCGACCGCACATTGAGGTTGAAGGCAAAGTCCCATTCCTCGTCGGTGGCCTGCAAAGCCGAACCAGCGTGGACAAAACCCGCGCAGTTGAACAGCACATTGAGCGCGGGCAGCTCTTGCATCAGTTTCTGAATGGCGGCCTTGTCGAGCACATCGAGCGCCACGGTCTTGATGTTGGGCACTCCGGCGTAAGCCGTCAGCAGCTTCTCGTTGACATCGGTCGCCCAGACCTGCGCGCCTTCAGCCGCCATCGCCAGCGCGCTGGCTCTACCGATACCCTGCCCGGCAGCGGTGACGAGCGCGGTTTTTCCTTTGAGTCTCATGGGGTTTCCTTGGTTGATCTAACAGTCAGGTTTTGGCTGCGGGCGCGCCAGTCCCACTGTGCGGTGTCGACACCGGCCAGTGCCAGACTGGTGATGGCTCCGACAGCGGTGCCATGGGTGTGAAAAAAAAGTTCTTTCCAGATCGCCTCGCTCTGCCGCGGGTTGCGGCCCAGCAGGCGCGGTGCCAGATGGTCGTGCCGCAAAGCCACGACCGAGGAGTCGCCGGTACCCATCGTGCACGCATAGCCGGTGCCCTCCACGCCATCGCTGCAGCGCAAGGTCGGCAGCAGGGTCTCTTGCGTCAGCAAGGACTGGATCGCGCCGGTGCGCACGACCTTGGGCGGCAAATGGACCTGACGCAAGCGGACGGACTCGATAGGGGCGTGCGGATTCATCAGGATATGAAGCGGTAGTGCGGGCTTGTGATGGATTACAGGGTTTAGCCGGATGTCGCGATGATCGAATTATGGAATATTAATTGGTCTTACCACTTGGCCAATTCTGGCTAACCCTTAAGCCGACCCATCCATGCCGCTGCAAATTGTGGAACCGCAACGCCTGTACCGGCAAATTGCCGAGCAGTTGCGCTCGCTGATCGCCTCGGGCGAGATCGCGATTGGCTCGCGCCTGCCCGCAGAGCGCGACCTGGCCCGGCAGCTGGGCGTCAGCCGGCCTTCGGTGCGCGAGGCCTTGATCGCGCTGGAGGTCGAAGGCGTCATCGACGTTCGCACGGGCTCCGGCATCTACGTCGTGCAGCCGGGGTCGCGCAACGGCGCGGCCGCGCTCACCGGCCACGACCCGGCCGAATGGGGGCCGCTTGAGTTGATGCGGGCGCGTGAACTGGTAGAGGGCGAAGTCGCGGCCCTGGCCGCGCGAAACAGCCGCAAGCCGCAGATTGCGGCCATGGCCAGTGCACTGGCGCAAATGCATGACGAGGCCGATGCCGGCATCGTGCCGCGCGACGGCGACGAGGCTTTTCACACCGCCGTGGCGCAGGCCTGCGGCAACGAAGTCTTGCGCGACACCGTTCGCGGCTACTGGCAGGCCCGCCGCGGCCCCCTGTTCGAGCGGCTGGGCGACTACTTCGAAAACCCGGCCTCGTGGCGCGCCGCGCTGGTCGAGCATGCTGCCGTGCTGGAAGCGATCCGTTCCCACGACGC
>JBKJZS010000235.1:0-2551 GCA_046714915.1 Polaromonas sp.
CCCGTGGAATAAGGGATGAGGTCTAAATGTCAGGCAGATTCAAGTACAAAGCGCAACAAAAGGCAGTGTAATCGGCTGCATCTTCAAGCCATAAAAGACCTCGTGCGGCGTGCGGTAGCCCAAGCACACGCGAGGTCTGTGGTTGAGCAGGTACAGCGCATCATTGACCTCATGCTGGCTCACCTTGAGAAAGCGGGTCTTCTTGGGAAAGTACGGGCTTATGGCGCGGACTCGCCAGGCATTGCAGCTGGCGCGCGGGGCTACTGCGCGTTTAGCCCGTTGGAGAATTCGCACTCGCTCAGTCGCCTGTGGCCACGGCGAGCAAGGTGATAGTGACATTGGCTTCCGCTGCGTTCAGACGGTAGCGCGGCGGGACAGAAACAAGCCGGTGAGCAGAAGCGCCGCGCGTTTGTTGCCGTTGGCAAAAGCCGGAGTCAATTCCGCTTAAAAATTGCCACCGCCGTGGGCCAGGCTCTCAAACTTCGTGATACGACTGATAAATGCCAGCTTGACGGTGCCGGTCGGACCGTTACGCTGCTTGCTGATGATGACCTCGGCCACGCCGGGTTCCTTGCAGGCGTCTTTGGTGTAGTACTCATCGCGGTAGATGAACATGATGATGTCGGCGTCTTGCTCGATGGCGCCCGACTCGCGTAGGTCGCTCATCATGGGGCGTTTGTCGGTGCGGGACTCGACACCCCGACTGAGCTGGGACAAGGCAATCACCGGGCACTGCAATTCTTTGGCCAGCATTTTCAGGCCGCGCGAGATTTCTCCGACGGCGGTTGCCCGGTTTTCCTCACTCATGCTGGAGGACACGCTCATTAGTTGCAAATAGTCGACGACGATCAGGCCCAGCTTGCCGCACTGCTTGGCCAGGCGCCTGGCGTTGGCGCGCAACTCGCTGACTGTCAGGCCTGGCGTTTCGTCAATATGCAGCGAGATGTTGCGCAGCTTCTCGATGGCTTCGGTCAGTCGCGGCCACTCTTCATCAGTCAGGGCGCCAGTGCGCAGGTGGGTCTGGTCAATCCGGCCGATGGAGCCGACGATACGCACCGCCAGTTGTGACGCGCCCATTTCCATCGAGAACACCGCCACCGGCAAGCCTTCGTTCAGAGCGACATGCTCGGCGATGTTGATGGCCAGCGCGGTTTTTCCCATCGACGGCCGGGCCGCCAGGATCACCAGATCGCCAGCCTGAAAACCGGAGGTCATCCGGTCGAGGTCGTAGAAGCCGGTAGGCACGCCGGTGACGTCGTTCGGGTTTTCCGACATCTCGGTCACACGGTCCAACAGGCTCACCACCAGGGTGTCCATGCTCTGGAAGCCCTGCTTCATGCGAGAGCCCTGTTCGCCGATCTTGAATATCTTCTGCTCGGCCTCGTCCAGGATCATCGCAACCGCCTTGCCTTGCGGATTGAACGCGTTGGTGGCAATTTCATCGCTGGCAGCCACCAGTTTGCGCAGGATGGAACGCTCGCGCACAATCTCGGCATACCGGCGGATATTGCTGGCGCTGGGCACGTATTGGGCCAGCGAGTTCAGGTAGCTCAACCCCCCGACTTCTTCTGCCTTGCCCTGGTTCTGCAGGTGCTCGTACACCGTGATGACATCAGCCGGCTTGGTCGCGTTGATCAGGGCGCCCACAGCCGCATAAATCAGCTTGTGTTCGTAGCGGTAGAAGTCCTCGTCCGTCAACAGGTCGCCGACCCGATCCCAGGCGCCGTTGTCCAGCAGCAGGCCGCCCAGCACACTGGACTCGCCCTCGATCGAATGCGGGGGAACGCGCAGCTGGGCGACTTGTCGATCAGCGCTGTAACGCGGGTCGAGGGCGGTGGAAAGTACGGCGGACATTGATTTCCCTGGAAGACATGAATACTAGCCTCGAACACTCCCGGCCGTCACCGGATAAGGCTGTGGATAAATGGTGGATCGGCAGTGGGTATATCTGTACAAAATGTAAAATTCCCCACCATTGAAAAAGCCGCTCAGGGAGCGGCTTTTTGCAACCGGTAGGCCCGGCCCAGGCAGCTTACGCTGATTCGCCGTAAACAGTCACTGTGATGTCAACGGTCACGTCGGTGTGAAGCGCGACACTGACGGCGTGGTCACCAACGGTTTTCAGCGGTCCGTTGGGCAAGCGAATTTGCGCCTTGACAACAGGGAAGCCCTGCTTGGTCAGCTCTTGAGCAATGTCGAAATTGGTCACGGAACCGAAGAGACGACCATCGACCCCGGCTTTTTGCGTCAGCTTGACGGTGGTACCGCCAAGTTTTTCGCCTTGGGCTTGTGACTCGGCCAGCTTGGTTGCGGCCACTTTTTCAAGTTCGGCGCGCTTGACTTCAAATTCCTTGATCGCTACCGCGGTCGCGCGACGGGCACGGCCGGAAGGAATCAGGAAGTTGCGGGCATAACCGTCTTTGACCTTGACGACTTCACCCAGATTGCCCAGGTTGACGACTTTGTCGAGCAGAATGATTTGCATGGTCGTGTTCCTTACAGGCTACGGTGCTGGTCGCTGTACGGCAGCATTGCCAGAAAGCGGGCGCGC
>JBKJZS010000236.1:0-4331 GCA_046714915.1 Polaromonas sp.
AAGGGCATTTCATGAAAAAGCTCATCATCGAAGCGCGGATTAACGAGTACGAGATGCGCGACCGGAATCCGAACGTTCCATGGACCGCGCGCGAAATCGCCGAGGATGCGCAGGAGTGCCGCCAGGCGAAAAACGGCGAGCTGGTCGGTCTCGAGGTTGACCTGGCCAAAGCCATCGCCAAGGAGCTCAAAGTCACTGTGCGGTTTGACCCGAGCGCCCGAACATTCAATGAGGTGGTCGATGTGCTTGCTTATGTTGGGGTTAAAGCCCCAAAAGGCTTAAACTCGCTCGAAGATGCCGGCTGCGCCCTGCCCCATGCCTACACACATGGTCACCATGCCGTACTTCAGCTGGTGCCGGTGCAGCGCATGAATCACGGTCGCGGCGCGAATCGCGCCGGTGGCGCCCAGAGGATGGCCCAGCGCAATCGCGCCACCCATGGGGTTGACCCTGGCGGCGTTCAGGCCCAGCGTGTTGATCACGGCCAGCGACTGTGCGGCAAAGGCTTCGTTCAGTTCGTACCAGTCGATGTCGTCCTGCTTCAGGCCCGCATAACGCAGCGCGGCCGGAATCGCCTCGATCGGACCGATGCCCATGATGTGCGGTGGCACACCCTTGGCGGCATAACTGACAAAGCGGGCCAGCGGTTTCAGGCCAAACTGCTTGACTGCTTTTTCGCTGGCCAGGATCAGCGCGCCGGCGCCATCGGACGTCTGCGAGCTGTTGCCGGCCGTGACCGAACCACGCGCTGCAAACACGGTCTTGAGTCTGGACAGGCCTTCGAGCGAAGTGTCCGGGCGCGGGCCTTCGTCCAGGCTCACCGTGCGGGTTTTTGCAATGACTTCACCGCTTTCGAGGTCGGGCGAACGGTCGGTGACTTCCACCGGCGTGATCTCGGCCGTGAACTCGCCGGCCTGCTGCGCCTTCATGGCCTTCTGGTGCGACTCGAGCGCAAACTGGTCCTGCGCGTCGCGCGAGATCTTCCACTGCTGCGCGACTTTCTCCGCCGTCAGCCCCATGCCGTAAGCGATGCCAATGTTCTCGTCGTTGGCAAACATCGCAGGCGACAGCGAGGGTGAGTTGCCTGACATCGGCACCATGCTCATGCTCTCCGTGCCGGCGGCAATCATCACGTCGGCCTCACCGACACGGATGCGGTCGGCCGCCATTTGCACCGCGGACAGGCCCGACGCGCAAAAACGGTTGACGGTGATGCCGCCGACGCTGTTCGGCAGGCCGGCCAGCACGGCGCCGATACGCGCGATGTTCAGACCCTGCGGGCCTTCCGGAATAGCGCAGCCGCAGATGATGTCTTCAATCGACTTGGGATCCAGCGAAGGCACTTGTCCCAGGGCGGCCTGCAGCGCGCGAACCAGCAAGTCGTCGGGGCGGGTGTTGCGGAAAAACCCCCGGTGCGAACGCCCGATGGGCGTGCGCGTGGCGGCAACGATATAGGCTTCCTGGACTTGTTTGGCCATGATGATTTCCTTTGATTCTTCGGCTTTTCAGCCCGTTAGTTTTTTCGCGGGCCGGACGGTATCCAGGCCCAGACAAATTCACACTCGACCGGCTGGATACCGGCTTCGTCGGTGACGGTCACCGACACGGTCACTTCGCCCTTGTCGCTGGCTTGCATGGCGGTGCGCTGCTCATCGCTCAAGGTAGCCACGGCGCGCAGGTCGCCAGTGGCGCGATTTTTGAACGCCATCTTCAGCTCCTTGGCCAGCGGGATGCAGTCATCGCGCACGTTCATGCCCACCACCATGCCGGTGGCAGTTTCAGCCAGGAGATTCATGGCCGATGCATGCACGCCGCCCATGTGGTTCTGGACCTTGCGTTTGTTGGCGATGCTGATCTCGACACGCTGCTGCGTCATCTCGATGAAGTCGAGTCCCGCGGTGCCGGCAAAAGGCACGGCCCGGCGCATGATCACGCTGCGAAACCAGGTGCGCGCAAAGGCCGGCACTTCAGAGAGCCGTTCCAGCTGCCGCTCCAGTCGGTTGGGTGTGTGATGAGGAGTTGTCATATAGCTTGAAGTGGGGTTTGTGATTGAGAAAGCGTAGCGAGGAGTCATCAGGCTAGGCGCGGGTGCCCGGAAGCAACCGGAACGTACTTCTGTACGTGAGGATTGGTTCTGGGCTGCAACGACGCATGGTGGCTCCGCAGTAGCTTTATCAATTACGAACGGGTTTGCCGGTGCTCATCATTCCCATGATCCGTTCCTGCGTCTTGGGGTGCTCCAGCAGTGAACAGAAGGCCTTGCGCTCCAGCGTCATCAGGTACTCCTCCGTCACCAGCGAGCCGGCATCGACGTCGCCGCCACAAACCACGTTGGCGATCAGGCTGGCAATGTGGAAGTCGTGTGCGCTGATGAAGCCACCGTCGCGCATGTTGACGAGCTGGCCCTTGATGGTGGCCAGACCGCTGCGGCCCACGACCGGGAACGGTCGTTTGTGCGGCGCGCGGTAACCTGAATTGAACAGCGCGCGGGTTTCGTTCAGCGCCACATACAGCAGCTCGTCCTTGTTCGGAACGATCACGTCGCTGTCGAGCAGATAACCCATCTTCCGACTTTCAATCGCGCTGGTTCCGACCTTGGCCATGGCTGCGGCCGTAAAGCCTTCCGTCAGGAAAGGCAGCACGTCCTTGTTGGTCGAGGCCGCTGCGTTCTCGGCGGCGCGGCGCGCAATGTAGGCCAGGCCACCGGCACCCGGCACCAGGCCGACACCCACCTCGACCAGCCCGATGTAACTTTCCATCGCCGCCACCCGTTTGGCCGAATACACCGCCATTTCGCAGCCACCGCCGAGCGCCAGGCCACGAATAGCCGAAACGACCGGCACGGCCGCGTAACGCAGCTTGAGCATCACGTTCTGCAGCTCGGCCTCGGCACCTTCAATCGCCTTGGCACCGCCCATCATGAAGGCCGGCAACATGGCCTGAAGGTCGGCACCGGCCGAGAACATCTCGTCGTTCGACCAGATCACCAGACCTTTGTAGCTTTTCTCGGCGAGATCCACACCCATGGCCAGGCCCTCGGCCACATCGGGGCTGATGGCGTGCATCTTGGTCTTGATGCTGGCGATGACAACATCACCCTGGTCACCGTCCAGCGTCCAGAGCCGGATGGCGTCGTCTTCGTGCAGCGTGGTCCCAGCCGTTTCAAACGAAGGCGCTTTGGAACCGAGCACGTTTTCGGCGAAATGCTGGCGCTCGTACACCGGCAACTTGCGGCGGGCAATAAATTTCCTGGCAGATGCGCTCCACGAACCTTCAGCGGTGTGCACGCCTTGGGCGTCCGCAACAGGTCCTTTGAAAACCCAGTCCGGCAGCGGCGCCTTGCTGATGGCTTTGCCCGCATCCATGTCTTCCTTGATCCATTGCGCCACTTGCAGCCAGCCGGCTTCCTGCCACAGCTCAAACGGACCCTGCCTGGCACCAAAGCCCCAGCGCATCGCGAAGTCGATGTCGCGCGCGGTTTCGGCAATGCTTTCCAGGTGCACAGCGGCATAGTGGAACTGGTCGCGCTGAATGGCCCAAAGGAAACGCGGCTCGGCGCCCTCGGCTTCGCGCAGCAGCTTCAGGCGTTCGCCGGCCGGCTTCTTGAGCATGCGGCCAACCACCTCGTTGGCCTTGGCTCCGGCGGTCACGTATTCCATGCTTTCAGGGTCAAGCCGAAGAATGTCGCGGCCGACTTTCTTGTAAAAGCCCGCGCCGGTTTTCTGGCCCAGGCTTTTGGCTTCGAGCAGCCGGGCCAGCACCGGCGGCGTGCCATAAATATCGGAGAACGGGTCTTCCACTTTTCCGCTGCCCACGGGGCCGAGGTTGTCCTGCAGCGTCTTGATGACGTGCGCCATCGTGTCCAGGCCGACCACGTCGGCCGTGCGGAAGGTGCCCGAGCTGGCGCGCCCCAGCTTCTTGCCGGTCAGGTCATCCACCACGTCGTAGCTCAGGCCAAAGGTCTCGGCCTCCTTGATGCTTGCCAGCATGCCGGCGATGCCGACGCGGTTGGCAATGAAGTTGGGGGTGTCGTGTGCGCGGATCACGCCTTTGCCCAGGCCGCTGGTGACAAAGGCTTCCAGGTCGTCCAGCACCTTGGCCTCGGTGGTCGGCGTGTTGATCAGCTCGACCAGCGCCATATAGCGCGGCGGGTTGAAAAAGTGGATGCCGCAAAAGCGTGGCTTGATCGACTCGGGCAATGCCTCGCTCAATTTGGTGATGGACAGGCCCGAGGTGTTGCTGGCGACGATGGCGTTGTCGGCGATGAAAGGCGCGATCTGGTGGTACAGGTCGGTCTTCCAGTCCATGCGTTCGGCAATCGCCTCGATGAT
>JBKJZS010000237.1:0-3613 GCA_046714915.1 Polaromonas sp.
ATTCCTCATCGAGGCTTGGTGCAGGTGGGTGGGCAAGCTCTCAGTGCTGTTGATCTGGTTGTAAACAGTCAATGCTTGTCGATGTCCCTCCACCCCGGCAACTCTCTCCTTTCATAAAAAAAAGAACAAGACTCAACCATACAAGCCTGTCGAAGCCAGCGCAGCCCTTCGACCCCTTCGACGGTGCTCAGGACAGGCGGCTCAGGGCGAACGGTTCATACTTCACAAGGCCGGATCAATACTTTCAGCTCGGACAGGACGAAGACCCGCCGTTTACCTTCCGGGCGATGGTGGTGCGCACCTACTGGCCCGGCGCCACGGCGCAGCAGGTCGCCGAGCAGGTGACCGACAAGCTTGAGCGCACGCTGCAGGAAGTGCCTTACGCGGACAAGATACGCAGCTACTCCAAGCCGGGCGAATCGCAAATCATTTTCCAGATCAAGGATTCGTCCAGGGCCGCCGACGTGGCCGGCGTCTGGTATGCCGTGCGCAAAAAGATAGGCGACATGCCACACTTTACCGGGCGGCGTGCAGGGCCCGTTTTTCAATGACGATTTCGGCGATGTGTAGGGCGTGATCTATGCGCTGCAATCAGATGGTTTCAGCTATGCGGAAGTGAAGACCTTTGCCGACGATGTGCGCCAGAAGCTGTTGCGGGTGCCCGATGTCGCCCGCTTTATATCGAAATTTCGCAAAAGCGCCCGGCGCAGTTCGGCCTGGACGTCAGCCAGGTGCTGAATCAGCTGGGCCAGCAAAACGCGGTGGAAGCCGCCGGTGCCATACAGACCGCTGGACATGGTGCAGGTGCGGGTGGCCGGGCAGTTTGAGGCGATTTAGCAGCTGCGCGCCATGCCGATTCGCGGGAGCTCCGGCAACCAGCTGCGTCTGGGCGACATTGCCCAGATCAAACGTGGCTACCTCGAGCCGCCCACCGTCAAGGTGCGTCACCAGGGCCGGGATGTCATTGCGCTGGGCGTGTCCATGGCCAAGGGCGGCGACATCCTGGCGCTCGGCAAGGCGCTGTAGTAATCGGACCAGCCGGGCGGGTGCGCAGTACCCAGACCCGCATGGTTTCGCGTGAAGCGGCTAAAACAGCGGGCAGATACAGGCTAAAATAAAAAGTTGACCGATTTCAGGCGGGGGTCCGTAAGTCTAGAAGCTGAGGATTCCCGTTTTTGTTTATATTTCAGGCGCGCGGGTGGCGAAATTGGTAGACGCACCAGGTTTAGGTCCTGACGGTAGCAATACTGTGCGGGTTCGAGTCCCGCCCCGCGCACCACTATTGAGATTTTCAGGACGATTGCCGCAGGCTTTGAGTGCAGCGCGCACAGTCTGTCTTTTACACATGCTGGATATTTAGGAGTAGATCATGGCCGTGACTGTTGAAACCCTTGAAAAGCTGGAACGCAAAATGACGTTGACGCTCCCCGTCAATACCATCCAGTCTGAAGTCGACTCACGCTTGAAACGTCTGGCCCGCACGGTCAAGATGGACGGCTTTCGCCCCGGCAAGGTGCCGATGACCGTGGTTGCCCAGCGTTACGGTTACTCGGTGCATTACGAAGTCATGAACGACAAGGTGGGTGAGGCCTTCTCCACCGCGGCCAACGAAGCCAAGCTGCGGGTGGCCGGCCAGCCCCGCATCAGCGAAAAAGAGGGCGCGCCTGAAGGTGAGCTCGCTTTTGACGCTGTTTTCGAGGTTTACCCGGAGGTCAAAATTGCCGACCTCTCCAACGCTGAGGTCGAAAAACTCACCGCCGAAGTGAGTGACGAAGCCATCGACAAGACGGTCGATATTTTGCGCAAGCAGCGCCGCACTTTTGCACAGCGCGCCATGGACGCCGCGGCGCAGGATGGTGACCGCGCCACGATCGATTTCGAAGGCAAGATCGACGGTGAAACCTTTGCCGGCGGCAAGGCGGACGACTTCCAGTTCCTGGTCGGTGAAGGTCAGATGCTCAAGGAATTTGAAGACGCGGTGCGCGGCATGAAGTGCGGCGAAAGCAAAACCTTCCCCTTGAGTTTTCCCGCCGATTACCATGGTAAAGACGTGGCTGGCAAACAAGCCGACTTCATGGTCACGGTCAAAAAAATCGAGGCCGCTCACCTGCCTGAAGTTAACGAAGCCCTTGCCAAGTCACTGGGCATTGCCGATGCCAGCGTCGACGGCTTGCGCGCCGACATCAAGAAAAATCTGGAGCGCGAAGTCAAATTCCGCCTGCTGACACGCAACAAAAATGCCGTGATGGACGCGCTGCTGGCGAATTCGGAGCTTGACCTGCCCCAGGCCATTGTTCAGGCTGAACTGGAGCGCATGGTTGAAGGTGCGCGCGCTGACCTGAAGCAGCGCGGTATCAAGGACGCCGACAAAGCCCCGATTCCCGACGACATCTTCCGTCCGCAAGCTGAGCGCCGCGTGCGCCTGGGACTGGTGGTCGCGGAGTTGACCCGCGCCAACGACCTGTTTCCCAAGACCGAGCAGGTCAAGGCCCATGTCGAGGAGCTCGCTTCCAGCTACGAAAAGCCGCAGGATGTGGTGCGCTGGTACTTCAGCGACGAAAAGCGCATGGCTGAAGTCGAGTCGATGGTGATTGAAAACAATGTGACAGATTTTGTGATGAGCAAGGCCAAAATCGTTGAAAAATCAGTGTCGTTCGACGAATTGATGGCCCAGCAGGGCTAAGCCCGCGGGCGCGCCGCCCGGCATGGCCTGATTTTCGGTGTGGGGGCTTGCGGCTACGGCTTCAAGCCCCATTTATTTTGGACTAGAGTACGCCCAACAATTGGAGAATACATGAGCGCATACAGCAATGCACAGGACATTCAAGGCCTCGGCATGGTCCCGATGGTGATTGAGCAGTCCGGCCGTGGTGAACGGTCTTACGATATTTACTCGCGTTTGTTGAAAGAACGCGTCATTTTTCTGGTGGGTCCGGTCAATGACCAGACCGCCAACCTGGTGGTGGCGCAACTGCTGTTCCTCGAAAGCGAAAATCCTGACAAGGACATTTCCTTTTATATCAACTCCCCGGGTGGCTCGGTGACGGCTGGCATGGCGATTTACGACACCATGCAATTCATCAAGGCGGATGTGTCCACGCTGTGCGTTGGCATGGCGGCCAGCATGGGCGCCTTTTTGCTGGCGGCCGGCGCCAAGGGCAAGCGATTCTCGCTGCCCAACTCGCGCGTGATGATTCATCAGCCTTCGGGGGGTGCGCAGGGCCAGGCCAGCGACATCGAAATCCACGCCCGTGACATCCTTAAAACGCGTGATCAGCTCAACCGCATCCTGGCTGAAAACACGGGGCAGGCGGTGGAGAAAATCGAGCGGGACACCGAGCGGGACTATTTTATGTTTGCCGACGAGGCGAAGGCCTATGGCGTGGTGGACCAAGTGATTTCCAAGCGTCCGTAGGCACTACGCCGGTTTGGGCAGCGTCGGCGGTCAATCGGCCACCTCAGTTATTTATTCACTGCCTGCTTGTCCCTAGCTATTGCTATTGCTCCGGCCCGATGAAGTCTTCATTTCCGTTCGGGCTGAGCTTGTCGAAGCCAGCGCAGCCCTTCGACCCCTTCGACGGTGCTCAGGACAGGCGGCTCAGGGCGAACGGTT
>JBKJZS010000238.1:0-4035 GCA_046714915.1 Polaromonas sp.
GCATCATCCCGTCGGCCATTTTGATCTTTGCGGTGCTCGGCAGCATGGGCGGCTTGCCCGGCATCAACACGGCGATTGCCACCCCCACCGAGGCCGGGGCCATGGGCGCGGTCGGCGCCTTTATCCTGGCGGCGCTGCACCGGCGGCTGTCGTGGTCCATGATCAAGGAAGGCATGACCGGCACCATGCGTATCACCGCTATGGTGGTGTTTATCCTGATCGGCTCGCGCGTCTTCTCACTGGATTTCCAGGGGGTGGATGGCGGTATCTGGATTGAACACATGCTGACCGGCCTGCCGGGCGGCCAGACCGGCTTCCTGATTGTTGTCAACATCTTCATTTTCTTCCTGGCGTTCTTCCTCGACTTCTTCGAGATTGCGTTCATCATCTTGCCGATGCTCGGGCCAGTGGCCGACAAGATGGGCATCAACATGATCTGGTTTGGTGTGCTGCTGTGCGTCAACATGCAGACCAGCTTCATGCACCCGCCGTTCGGCTTTGCCCTGTTTTATCTGCGCGGCATTTCAGACACGCTGTTCAAGACCGGGGCCATCTCGGAAAAAGTGCAATCGAAAGACATTTACCTGGGCGCTATTCCCTGGGTGTTGCTGCAGCTGCTGCTGGTCGTGATTGTGATCTTTGTTCCCCAGACCGTGACCATGTTCCTGGACAAGGAGGTGAAGATCGACATCGACAAAGTTCAGATCGAAATGCCGGTGCAGGAAGAGCCCAGCGCCATGGATGAGCAGAAAAATGTCGATGATCTTTTCAGCAATGCCGCCAAGTCCGACGCTGGCGCTGTGCCACCGCCAGGTCCACCCGACCCGGCTGGCAGCAAGAAATAACATGCAGCCGGAATCGCCGTGGGCGGAGGGCACAACTGCAGAAGGTGCTGCCTTCCCTTGGCCTGTGAAAGTACTTGCAAGCCTGCTGGTCGCAGCTCTTTTGTTCTGGGGTATTCGTGCTGCCGACCAGATGGCCGGCGCCGGTTGGTCGGCCAGTGCTGTTGCATTCATGGCGATTACGCTGGGCGTGATCGCTCTTTGCTACTACTGGATTATGCGCAGCCGCACCGCTATCGACGCGACAAGCATCCGGCAAAGCTGGCTCTGGCCGAAACAGGTTGCGTTGGCCGATATCACGCAAGCAAAGTTCATCTATGTGCCTTACATGCGCTGGTTGATTGCGCCACGGTTGATCGTTCGCGCCCGCGGCCTGGGCCTGTTTGTGTTTCATGCCGCAGATGACAAAGTACTTCAGAAATTTGCGAACCTGAGCCTGGGCCCCGTTGCCCAAACAAGCCAGCGCCAGGAGAGCCCGACGCAGGAAAATCAGCCCGCAAGCACGCCCGGCGGCCTGTCCGACAGACCCTAGTGGGGTGTTGCAGGCTGTGGCGGGCACCTAAACCCGGTCTTGTGGCGCCCAGGTCCGGGGTGCAAATTTTTGCCCTGGCGGGGCTATGGCTGCGGCTCGGGTTGGCGCCTTGACCTGAACAAGCATCCATCAGCTTTGTTGGTAGTCATGCCTGCAAGCTTGCAACACCCCACTGGCGCTTGTGGGTGTCGCACATTGCGACCACCACTCCGATCAGCACGGTGGCACGATCCGCGTTCACGATGTCGCGCTCTGGCGCCAGCATGGCCGCCGACACCCAGGGAATTTAGCGAGCTGCTCAGGAAACTGAGCGGGTCGACCGCTGCGCTCAATTCCTGGCGAGATTCAGAAATCGATTTTTCGGGCAGCTCCCCGAAATTCTGGTTTATGGACTCAGCTGTTACACAACAACACATTTTGAGTTGCCTGTCGCCGGCTGCGCTTCTCTGGTCGTCAAAACCCACCATGGCCTCTGATCTCTGATCGATGGGGAAAACACAGGGTGAGGGGTTGCCGCGGAACTGCCCGTCTGATTGAAAAAAAGACTACCCCGTTCTGGTGATTGATGGCGGTGGCATTCGGAGCACACTGACATCGAGTTCACCGGATATTCGTAGCAGCGATCGCGTTTTTTTCAACGTTTGCAAGAAGCTTGCTGACCCTGTGTTTTGGTTTGTAGTGACTGGCCCAGGCCTGTCCTGACCCAGCGGTCCGAAGCAACCCAAGGAGAGCTGGCATGTCAACGACAGACCCAGACCATCGTCTGAAGCTAACTCGGCGACAGTCGCTCCAGCTGGGGGCAGCCAGCACGGCGGCCGGCCTGCTCGGCGCAGAAGAGATGGCCGCACCGGCGCAGGCCGCGTCCGGCTCCGGCGGCGGCGGAGATCCGGCATTTGCGACGGGTGGTTTTCCCACCCCGCCCTTCGTGGACAAGATGCCGCACCTGAACCTCGAGCCGTTTCTTATTAAGCCGGTGCCGCTGTCCAGCCTCAACCCGCCGCCGGGCAAGTACGCGGTCGCCGGCGAGGCCAGGCGCGACCCGCACCCGGCCTGGGAGACGCATCCGCCGCAGCTGTACTACGAGATCTTCGAGGAAGAGGTGCAGGTCAAGATGCACCGCGATCTGCCGTACAGCACAATGTGGGGTTTCCGGCGCGGCGGAGATATCGAGAATAAAGTGTTGGTGCCGGGGCCGACTTTCCACGCCAAGGTCGGCAAACCCGTCCTGGTGCGGATCTGGAACAAGTTGCCGTCGGGGCATGTGGGCTATGGCATGCCTGAGACCACCACCCATCTGCACGACAACCACAATACCAGCGAGTCCGACGGCAACGCCGACGACTACTACCCCAAGACCCATGAGCTGGACCCGGCGGACAACGATCCCGGCCGCTTCAAGGACTTCCACTGGTTCAACCAGCCGGCTGGCGGCGACCCCCTCGAGACCATGGGCACGCTGTGGTACCACGACCACCGTCACGACTTCACCGCGGCCAACACCTACAAGGGCCTGGTCGGCTTCTACCTGGAATTCGACGAGGTCGACAACGACGACGAGGCGGCGCCCGACAATCCCTCCTTGCCCCTCAAGCAACGGCCACTCAAGCTGCCCAGCGGCAAGTACGACATGCCCATCTTGCTGGCCGACAAGGCGTTCGACAGCAGCGGCTACCTGGTGTTCGACCAGCTCGAGATGGACGGCATCCTGGGCAACAAGTTCACCGTCAACGGCAAGATCCAGCCCTACCTGGGGGTCGAGCCGCGCCAGTACCGCTTTCGGGTCCTCAACCCCGGCCCCTCGCGGGTGTACGGGATTTCGCTCAAGGTGGCGGCCAATGCCGTGGGCGACCTGCGCGGCGCCACCGACTACCCGCACGCCTGGGCCATCGGCTTCGACGGCATGCTGTTCACCCACGCGCAGCCCTTCGTCGGCCCCGGCATGCGCGCCCCGGCGCAGCGCGTGGTGGTGGTGATCGACTTCAAGCCCTTGCGGGACGACCCTCAATTCATCGGCAAGCATCTGTACGCGGTCAACGAGTTCGCGCAGTCCAACGGCAACAAGCCCGACAACTTCATCGGCAACACCGTCACCGGCCCGCAGTTTCGTGCCACACTCCCCGGCGTGCCGGTGCTGCGCTTCGACCTGATACCGAGTACCGGGCCGGACCCGAGTACGCCGCTCCGGCAGTTTCTTCCGGCCGCGCTGGGCGGCGGCGGCCGCACCTTGCGCGAGCTGCCGCCGTTCCCGCCGGGCGTCAATGAACTGAGCGAGGCCGCCATCCTGGCGGCGGTGGGCAAAAAGTATCCGTTTCCCTCGGCGCCCAGCGTTGCCACCGTGCGCGACTGGCGCTTCGACCGCACCAACGGCCAGTGGGCCGTCAACAACCGGCTCTACGACGGCGAGCACCCGGCCGCGCTGTGCAAGAAGGACACGGCCGAAATCTGGATTTTCCGCAACAACAGCGGCGGCTGGCTCCACCCGATCCACGTCCATTTCGAGAAGTTCCGCACCCTGTACCGCGCCAACGGGCTCAAGCCCCTGCCGGACAACCCGCGCTTCGGGCGCGGCGACACGATGGCGCTCGGGCCAGGCGAGCGCGCGGTGATCCTGATGCGTTTTCGCGACTTCACCGGCAAGTACCTGATGCACTGCCACAACAC
>JBKJZS010000239.1:0-2769 GCA_046714915.1 Polaromonas sp.
GCTTGGGACTTGAGCCAGGCACCATCACGGTCACGGCCAAGGGGCTGGTGATCGGATTTGTTGCAAAGCAGCCACGCTGAAAAATCTGAACGAGCCCTTCCGCCAAGGAGGGAAGCAGCTTGACCACGCGGGTGCTCGCCCCAAGCCTGCGGGGCACGTCCATCCACCCCTGAGTGCTTGGCGTGCGGTTCTGAAAATAGCGCCGTGAAGTCGCTCAACCCCTACAAAAAACGCGCCAGAAGGCGCGTTTTTATTGGAGGCAGAAGCGAATTACCTCGCCACCACGCGCACCATCTCCAGGCACTTGTTCGAGTAACCCCATTCGTTGTCGTACCAGGCGACGATCTTGACGAAGGTGCTGTCGAGGGCGATGCTGGCTTCGGCGTCGAAGATCGAGGTACGGGCGTCGCCGCGGAAGTCGGTGGCCACCACCTTGTCTTCGGTGTAGCCCAAAATGCCTTTCAGGGCGCCTTCGCTTTGCGCTTTCATTTCAGCGCAAATTTCCTTCAGCGTGGCTTCCGTGTTCAGCTCGACTGTCAGGTCCACGACCGACACATCCGAGGTCGGCACCCGAAACGACATGCCGGTCAGCTTTTTGTTCAGCTCGGGAATCACCACGCCGACGGCTTTGGCGGCGCCGGTGCTCGAAGGAATGATGTTTTCGAGAATGCCGCGGCCGCCGCGCCAGTCTTTGTTGCTCGGACCGTCGACGGTTTTTTGGGTGGCCGTGGCGGCATGCACGGTGGTCATGAGGCCACGCTTGATGCCCCATTTGTCGTTGAGGACCTTGGCCACGGGCGCCAGGCAGTTGGTGGTGCAGCTGGCGTTGGAGATGATGGCCTGGCCCTGGTAGGTCTTGTCATTGACGCCAAAGACAAACATCGGCGTGTCGTCTTTGGAGGGCGCCGAAAAGATGACTTTCCTGGCGCCCGCTGCCAAATGCTTTTCGCCGGCGGCCTGGTCGAGAAAGAGGCCGGTGGCTTCCAGCACGATGTCAGCGCCGACCTCGTTCCACTTCAGGGCGGCCGGGTCGCGCTCTTGCGTCAGGCGGATTTTTTTGCCATTGACGATCAGCGTGTTGCCGTCCACCGAAACTTCGCCCTTGAAGCGGCCATGCACCGAGTCGTACTGCAGCATGTAGGCCAGGTAATCGGGCTCCAGCAGGTCGTTGATGGCAACGATCTCGATGTCGCTGAAGTTTTGCACGGCGGCGCGCAAGACATTGCGACCGATGCGGCCGAAGCCGTTGATACCTAATTTGATGGTCATGATGATTACTCCTGAATGATGAAATTTGTACTGATGTCATTGCGGACGTGATCCGCAATCCTCGCTGGCAAAAAGTGATGCCGCTTCATTCGCTGCATGGATCCCGGGTCAAGCCCGGGATGACACGCCCTTGGCCAGCACCTTGCGCACGGTGTCGGCCACATTCTCGGGCGTGAAGCCGAAGTGCTTGAAGAGCACCGGCGCCGGCGCGGATTCGCCATAGATGTCGATGCCGACCACGGCCGCGCAGCCGTATTTCCACCAGCCGTCGGTGACGCCCATCTCGACGGCGATGCGCGGAATGCCGGCTGGCAGCACGGACGTCTTGTAGGCCGTGCTTTGCTTGTCAAAAGTGGTGGTACTCGGCATGGAAACAACGCGGACAGCGATCTTTTTGGCGGCAAGCAATTCTTGCGCCTTGAGCGCCAGTTGCACCTCGGAGCCGGTCGCAATGATGATGGCCTGGGCCTTTTTGTTCAGACCCACTTCAGCCGGCTCAGCCAGCACATAAGCGCCTTTGCTGATTTCGCCGAGGTCGTTCTTCGGTGCATAGGGCAGGTTCTGCCGGCTCAGCAGCAAAGCGGTTGGCTTGTTTTTGTTTTGCAGTGCCACGGCCCAGGCGACCGCTGTTTCGGCCGTGTCACCCGGGCGCCAGACGTCGAGGTTGGGAATCAGGCGCAGGCTGGCGGCGTGTTCGATCGACTGGTGCGTCGGACCGTCTTCGCCCAGGCCGATCGAGTCGTGCGTGAACACATGCACCACGCGCAGCTTCATCAGCGCGGCCATGCGGATGGCGTTGCGGCTGTAGTCGCTGAAGGTCAGGAAGGTGCCGCCGTAAGGGATGTAGCCGCCATGCAGCGCGATGCCGTTCATGATGGCGGCCATGCCGAATTCGCGCACGCCGTAGTTGATGTGGCGGCCACCGATTTTGCTGCCGTTGGCCGCCTCCGTTTGCACCACGTCACCGGCCAGGTCAAAGCGCAGGCTGGGCGTGCTCTTGGTGTTGGTCAGGTTGGAGCCGGTCAGGTCGGCGGAGCCGCCCAGCATCTCGGGCAGGCCGGCGGTGAAGGCTTCGAGAGCAATCTGCGAGGCCTTGCGCGACGCCACGGTCTCGGCCTTGGTGTGGGCACCAACCACGGTGTCCACCGCGATCTGCGCGAAGGCGCGCGGCAGCTCGCCCTTCATGCGGCGCGTGAATTCGGCCGCCAGCTCGGGGTGCGCCACCTTATAGGCGGTGAATTTCGCGTCCCAGGCGGCTTCCAGCGCCAGGCCTTTGGCCTTGGCGTCCCAGGCGTCGTAGGCTTCTTTTGGCATATCGAAAGGCGCGTGGGTCCAGCCGAGTGCTTCGCGCGTCAGCTTGATTTCTTCAACACCCAGCGGCTCACCGTGCGCCTTGGCGGTGTTGGCGCGGTTCGGGGAGCCTTTGCCGATGTGGGTCTTGCAGACGATCAGCGTGGGTTTGTCAGCGCTGTTTTTTGCATCGGTCAGGGCGCGCGTGAC
>JBKJZS010000240.1:0-4587 GCA_046714915.1 Polaromonas sp.
TGCGCGCATTGCCCCTGGATGGCGATGAACGGGCTGGCGGGGCTGGCGCAGGTGCTGCAGACTTTGAGCCCCGAGGTGCATGTCGATCCGGTGCTGAGCCAGCGGGCACGCCTGCCGATAGACCGGATGCTGGCGTTTACCGCGGCCTTGAAGGCGGGGCAGCTGGCTGGAGGGTTGATTCCTAAAATGGGAGCGGCTTAGGGGTTCTGTGGCCTGCATGCTGTTTCGTATGTCTCCGGTCTATACAGCGAAGCAAAAGCAAAGCAAGTCGTCCGCCGGGGCGAGACCCGGCCTGCCCCAAGCACCACCAATGATCAAGCTAGCAACGGCCTCGGGCCGTGTCCAAGCTCAATGCGACCGGGCTGATGGCAGAAGCGGCTCAGGCTTTATGAACCGCTGCCCGCACCGGTGGTACCAGCACCGTAGCCACTGCCACCGCGTCAGTCTGCGGATAATCGCGACTGAAGTGCAGGCCGCGGCTTTCGTGGCGTGATTGCGCTGAACGAACAATCAGCTCGGCCACCTGCACCAGGTTGCGCAATTCCAGCAAATCACGCGTGACATGAAAGTTGGCGTAGAACTCCTGGATTTCTTCCTGCAGCAAGGCGATGCGGTGGGCCGCCCGCTCCAGCCGCTTGTTGGTGCGCACTATGCCGACGTAATTCCACATCAGACGGCGCAGCTCGTCCCAGTTGTGGGAAATCACCACCTGCTCGTCGGCGTCCGTCACCTGGCTCTTGTCCCAGCCTGGCAGCGGATTTTGTGAATCATTTTGGCCTCCAGTCCTTGCAGGACGGGCGAGAACAGCTACTGTTTTAATAGCGTCTGCAACCTGCTGCGCAAACACCACACATTCGACCAGCGAGTTGCTGGCAAGCCGGTTGGCCCCGTGCAGGCCGGTGCAGGCGGTCTCGCCGGCGGCGTACAGGTTCGCCAGGTCGGTGCGGCCCGCCAGGTCGGTCAGCACACCGCCACAGGTGTAGTGGGCGGCCGGCACCACCGGAATCGGCTGGCGTGCGATGTCTATGCCGAGGGCCAGACAGCGCGCATGAATCGTCGGGAAATGCTCGCGTGCAAAGGCCTCGCCCTTGTGTGAGATGTCCAGGAAGACACAGTCCACGCCGTGTTTTTTCATTTCGAAATCAATCGCGCGGGCCACCACGTCGCGCGGTGCCAGCTCGGCGCGTTCATCGTGCGCCGGCATGAAGCGCGTGCCTCCCGCCGATTCAGGCAAGCGCAACACGCCGCCTTCGCCCCGCACCGCCTCGCTGATCAGAAAAGACCTGGCGTCGGGGTGGTACAGGCAGGTCGGGTGAAACTGGATGAACTCCATGTTGCCGACGCGGCAATCGGCGCGCCAGGCGGCGGCAATGCCGTCCCCGGTGGCGGTGTCGGGGTTGCTGGTGTACAGGTAGACCTTGCCGGCGCCACCGGTGGCCAGCAGGGTGTGGCGGGCGGCAAAGGTGCGGACGGTGCCGCTGCCGCTATGGCCACTGCTGTTCGAGCCGTCATAGCGGCTGTCCAGCGCATACAGGCCCACGCAATGCGCTTTGCCGGTGGCGGCATCGCTGTGCACAATCAGATCGACCAGTGTGGTGTGCTCAAACACCTCAATGGCAGGGCATGCCAGCACCGCCGCGATCAGGCGCTGCTGCACGGCGGCGCCGGTGGCATCGGTCGCATGCACAATGCGCCGGTGGCTGTGGCCGCCCTCGCGCGCCAGGTGCAGCACGGGGGAGTTATTGGGGGCAGACACCCATTTCGCTACGCTGCGTCGCACCGTATCCACCAGGGGGGCCAACGGCTTGGCGGTTGTGGGCTCTGGCCCCAAACCCCCCTCCTGCGTGAAAACCACGCCCTGGGCCTGCAGCCAGGCGATGGCCGACGGTGCGCCTTTGACCACCTGGGCGGTGGCGGCCTCATCGGACAGCCAGGCGCCGGCGACGTGGGTGTCGTGGATGTGCGACTCAAAGCTGTCGTCGTCGCCCATAACCGCGGCGATACCGCCCTGGGCCCAGCCGCTGGAGCCGTCGGCCAGCGCGCCCTTGGTCAGAAGGGCGATGCGAAACGGGGCGCTGCCGGGCACGGGTGCGCGCCCGTTTTCCAGCAGCTTGAGAGCGCAGCTCAGTCCAGCCAGGCCGCTGCCGACAATGACCACGTCGTAGTCGTGCGTGAGAGGAGTGCCGGGGGACATAAAGGCGTCAGTCGCCGCCGCCGGGCCGCCCCGAGGCGACTGGGCCCCCCCGGGGGGCAGCGCACCACACGCAGTGGGCAAGCGTGGGGGCCATGTTTCAGGCGGGCGTGTAGGCCAAGCGCACGTAAATCGGGGCGTACGCCTCGGCCTGGGTCACGTCGGTCAGGCCTTCTTTGGACAATTCGAGCAAGGCGAGAAAAGTGACCACCAGCACCGGCATGCCGCGGGTCGGATCAAACAGGTCCTCAAACTCGACAAATTTCTGGCCCTGCAGCTTGCGCAGCACAATGCTCATGTGCTCGCGCACCGAGAGTTCTTCTCTGGAGATCACATGGTGCTGAACCAGTTTGGCGCGCTTGACGATGTCACGCCACGCCTCCTGCAAATCAACCACGCAGACGTCGGGAAAACGCGGCTGCAGCGCCTGCTCCACATACACCTCGGCGCGCAGAAAATCGCGACCCAACTGCGGTATTTCGTTGAGTTTGTGGGCGGCCAGCTTGATTTGCTCATACTCCAGCAGGCGGCGTACCAGCTCGGCGCGCGGGTCTTCCGGCTCGTGGCCTTCTGCCACTTTTTTCGGCGGCAGCAGCATGCGCGACTTGATTTCAATCAGCATCGCGGCCATCAGCAGGTACTCGGCGGCCAGCTCCAGGTTGGTGGTCCGGATTTCATCGACATAGACCAGGTATTGCCGCGTCACCGCCGCCATCGGGATGTCAAGAATGTTGAAGTTCTGCTTGCGGATCAGGTAAAGCAGCAAGTCCAGCGGTCCTTCGAAGGCCTCCAGAAACACCTGCAGCGCATCCGGCGGGATGTACAGATCCTGCGGCATCGCAAACAGCGGCTCGCCGTACAAGCGCGCCAGCGCCACCTGGTCGATCACGTCCGGCAGCGCCAGCACACTGGCGGGCTGGCCCGGTGCGGACAGTGAGGGCGGAAGTTCGGTGATCGAAGACATGGGTGGATGACAATCTCGCTATGCTATAAAAACTATAGCTGCTTACGGTCTACCAGCAAGGACTGGAGGTCGATTCGATTGTTATTTTCCGGCCTATTTGCTGTTCGGATGGCCGCTGGTGCCGTAAACATAAGGCTGCTGCGGCACGCTGGCATCCTGGTAGTCCGACTGCTCCGACAGGTTGATCTTTTTGTCCCACCAGATCGCGCGCCCCTGCCGCTGCTCGGCTTCAAGTGTGGGTTTTTTCGCTTTGAGCGCGTCAATGAACTGAGTCACTTCCGAGGTGTAGTGCGGTCGGGCGAAGATGGACATGGAATTAAACTGCCTGAAACGTTGATGGGGCTGATTTTACCGGGGACCACCATGCACCTGCCTTTTTTCACTGTCCTGGCAAATCCGGCAGCGACAATGTTGATTTTCGGAAGGCATGTCGCACTTATGGGATTGCTGTCTGCACTGCTGGGCCTTGTCGGCTGCGACCCCCAGCGCATCGAGGCGCTTGAGGAGGGCGTGGCCACCGAAGCCGACGTCCGCGCGCGCTTTGGCGTGCCTGAAAAAATCTGGGAAGCCGCTGATCTGGCGGGCAACCCCTTTCCCGGCGCGACAGCGCAACCCGGCGCGCGCACGCTCGAGTACAACCGCCAGCCCGAGGGCCAGGTCAATTACATGATCACCATAGGTCCCGACGGCAAGATGAGCGCCCTGCGCCAGGTACTGACGCCGCAGAACTTTGCCCTCGTCTTGCCCGGCATGCCGATGGAACGGGTGCGCAAGATGCTTGGCAAACCGATGAAGGTCACGCCGCTGGCCCTCAAGCAAGAAACGCACTACGAGTGGCGCTACAGCGAGGGCCCGAATGCGCCGCGGATTTTCCGTGTGGTGTTTGATAAAGACCTCAAAGTGCAAGGCTCCGGCTCGGTCCTGGACGAGAATTGGCCGGGTGTGCGCGGCAATGTCACCTGAGATCCACTGACCGGTGCGGCCAATCACCGGGTGATGCTCAAGCGGCTCGAGCATTTGATTCGGCACCAGCAGCGCGACCCCGTTGCGGGTGTGGTGCTGCCAGGAGATTCGCGCCGAGTCTGGCCTCCAGGTTGCGCAAACGGCGCTGGTCCATGCAGGCGCCTGCATCACGCAAGTCGTCCGGGAAGGCGACCACGTGGCGCGCCACCGGGACGGCGATTTTGTCCTGCTACTGCCAGGCCGGGTAACCCGTGACCAGATTTCCGAAATAAGCCTGCGACTGATTGCGCGGGAACTGGCTCCGACCGAGCTGCTGCCGCCCAGCACTGTTTTGCAACTGAAGGTTGCAGTGGCACGCGCTCTGTCGCGGGCCGCCTGGCCTTCTTGCGCCGACGTACAGCCAGGTTTGCCTCGCTGTACAGCCGGTACACGCGCTTGTGGTTCACCCCAGGAAACTCCGGGCGCAGCA
>JBKJZS010000241.1:0-2036 GCA_046714915.1 Polaromonas sp.
AAAAATAAGAGTAAAACTGACCTCCAGCCCTATCTCGATGAGCGTCATCACCTATCAACTTACTAGCAATCCAATGCACCACATCAGCCGACGCATCAAAGGCCTCATCGCCCAGTAAGTGCCACAACGCGGGCAAACTGGCGGCCGGCAGCTTGACGTCGGCCAGGCCAAAAGCCAGCGCTTCGTCGCCATCGATCACCACGCCGGTCAACGCCAGGTATTCACCAACACTGCCCGGGCAGCGGCTCAGAAAATAGCCGCCCCCGACATCCGGGAAGAGCCCTATATTGGTTTCGGGCATGGCCATTTTGGTGTGTTCGGTCACGATGCGAACCCGCGCACCCTGGCTGATTCCCATGCCACCGCCCATGACGACGCCGTCCATGAAAGCGATGTAGGGTTTGGGATAGCTGTGAATCAGGTGGTTGAGGCGGTATTCCTCGGTAAAAAACGCATCGAGTTCAGGATCACCGGCAAGCGCCGCTTGGTGAAAAAAGCGAATATCGCCGCCGGCAGAAAAGCCACCGAAGAGGCTTTCCGGGCTACCCGGACGGCCGACCTTGTTGGTACCGCGAATAGCGACTGCCAGCACCGCCGGATCGTCGCTCCAGGCCCGTAGCACCGCGGCGAGATCACGCACCATTTGCAGGGAAAGGGCATTGAGCGCCTTGGGTCGGTTCAGGGTGATAAATCCGACCTGCCCGAGCACCTCGGTCAGAACGTCGCCACTGCTTTTTAAATGCATTGTTTGACTCATGATCTTTGTTTCCATCCCATCAGTACATTGGCGACCAGCGCCCCTATCACCAGCGCGCCACCACTGAGAACATTGGCACCTGGCACCTCATCGGCGCCCAACCAGGCCAGCAGGATGCCAAAAATAATCTCCAGCAGCGCCAGCAAGGCCATCTCTGGTGCTTTGAGGACGCGGGCACAGACGACCGACAGCACACAGGGAATGGCCAATTGCACCAGACCCAGCAAGGCCAGCAGTCCGACGTCATGCGCTGTCGCCGCAAACGGAAAGGCCAGCGGCAATGTGAGCATGGAAGAAATGGCCGCACCCACCAAAACCGCCGGCACCAGGTCGATTTTTTCACCGTGTGCCTGGCTACGCTGCACCACTGTCCAGTTCACCGCAGCGGCCAGCGGCACCAACAAGGCCACCAGTGTGCCGGCTAGCTGGCTGCTACCCGCGTCCATGCGCACCTGCGCGCCGTGCATCCAGACAATGCCAACCCCCGCGACGCCAATCGCCACCCAGGTGCGCGCCGGGATGCGGTGGCCAATAAACACCCGCGCCAGCAAGGCAGTGATGAAAGGCCCGGCCGCCAGGGTCACCAGCACATTGGCCACGGTCGTCATTGTCAGCGCCATCATGAAGGCCGTGAACATGATGCTCCAGCAGACGCCGGAGATCCAAAGAAAGCGGCCTGCATGACGAATTTTGGCGAACACTTGGCGCCCCTGGAATAGCGGAAGTATGACCAGCAGCGAGAGCAGCGTAAAAAAGCTGCGCCAGAAGGTCACTTCGAAGCTGCGGGCCGATTCAAGCTGGCGCGTCACCACGCCCGCGATCGACCACATCAGGGTGATTCCGATCATCAGAAATACAGCGCGACTGTGGGTCAGCTTCATCTCATACACCCATCATTCCGGACTTTGATCACTCCGTCATCCCGGACTCAATCCGGGATTCATGCCGCACGAATCTACAGCGCGGCTATTCCAGCATGGATTGCGGGTCAAGCCCGCAATGACACACCCAACCCGCAAACGACCGTAGTGAGCAACCGTGCGGCTCTTCAGCCAGGCTGGGGCCGCGGAACCGCTTCGCCGGGCCGCAGGCGCAGCGGCCCCCTCGGGGGGCAGGAAGTTCCACGCAGTGAGCGACCGTGGGGGCGCCGGCCGCCGCGCCGGGCCGCCCCAAGCAAGGCCAGCCCCCTCGGGGGGCAGAGAGCTACACGCAGTGAGCGACCGTGGGGGCGCCGGCCGCCGCGCCGGGCCGCCCCAAGCAAGGCCAGCCCCCTCGGGGG
>JBKJZS010000242.1:0-7882 GCA_046714915.1 Polaromonas sp.
CGAACAATATGACTATGCGGGCGCAACCGCAGTGGCAGTGGTGATGCTGGTGATTTCCTTTGTGTTGCTGCTGGTCATCAATGCGCTGCAGGCATGGCAGCGGCGTAATGCGGGAGCGGCGGCATGAGCGACCCGTTAAAGCGCGACGCCGCCGCGCAGGGCCGCCCCAAGCAAGGCGCGGCCCCCTCGGGGGGCAGCGTATTACGCGCAGCGAAAAGCGTGGGGGTCCTGTCTGGCGCCGGCGAAGCGCCCTGGGTACGCTACACCCTGATCACGGTCGCGCTACTTTTTGTGCTGCTTTTTTTGGTGCTGCCGCTGGCGGCTGTCTTCACCGAAGCCTTGCGCAAAGGCTTTGGGGCTTACCTGGCCGCCCTGCAGGAGCCCGATGCCTGGTCGGCCATCAAGCTCACACTGATTGCCGCAGCCATTGCGGTGCCGCTCAACCTGGTGTTTGGCGTATCGGCTGCCTGGGCGATTGCCAAGTACGAGTTTCGCGGCAAGTCATTTTTGACGACCCTGGTGGACCTGCCTTTTTCGGTGTCGCCGGTGGTGGCCGGCCTGATGTATGTGCTGGTCTTCGGCGCCAATGGCTGGTTTGGCCCCTGGCTGCAGGCCAACGACATCAAGGTTATTTTTGCGGTGCCGGGCATTGTTCTGGCCACGGTGTTTGTGACCTTTCCCTTCATTGCGCGGGAGTTGATTCCGCTGATGCAGGCCCAGGGCAGCGACGAAGAGCAGGCAGCCATTGTGCTGGGCGCCACTGGCTGGCAAACTTTCTGGCGTGTGACCCTGCCCAACATCAAATGGGCCCTGCTATACGGCGTGATCTTGACCAATGCGCGGGCTATGGGCGAGTTCGGCGCGGTGTCGGTGGTGTCCGGCCATATTCGCGGGCAAACCAATACCTTGCCGCTGCATGTTGAAATTTTGTACAACGAGTACCAGTCGGTGGCCGCATTTGCCGTGGCGTCCCTGTTGGCGCTGCTGGCGCTGGTCACGCTGCTCATCAAGTCAGTGGCCGAGTGGCGGGCCGAGCAGGAGCACAAGGCTGCAGCCGGACTACCGCCCGAGCGCCCGCAAGCACCCGATCCGTTCACCCTGAGCCCGTCGAAGGGCTCCTTATTGAAACTTCCCTGAATTGTGGAAAGCACTTGACTTAAGGCCTGTCATGCCGGACTTGATCCGGCATCCATGGATTGCGGCTCAGGGCCGCAATGACAGCCTGGGCAAGGGCAGAAAGAAATAGCATGAGTATTGAAATCCGCAACATCAGTAAACAGTTCGGCAACTTCCAGGCGCTCGGCGACGTGAGCCTGGACATTGAATCGGGTGAACTGGTCGCCTTGCTCGGCCCTTCGGGCTGCGGCAAGACCACCTTGCTGCGCATCATTGCCGGGCTTGAAACTGCTGACCAGGGCAGCATCCTGTTCAGCGGCGAAGACACCACCGACGTGCATGTGCGCGAGCGCCAGGTCGGCTTCGTCTTCCAGCACTACGCGCTGTTCCGCCACATGACCGTCTTTGAAAACGTCGCGTTTGGCCTGCGTGTCAAGCCGCGCGGCCTGCGCCCCAGTGAAGCGCAGATCAAGGAGAAGGTGCATTCGCTGCTGAACCTGGTGCAGCTCGACTGGCTGGCCGACCGCTTTCCGTCGCAGCTTTCCGGCGGCCAGCGCCAGCGCATTGCCCTGGCGCGCGCGCTGGCGGTCGAACCCAAGGTGCTGCTGCTCGACGAACCTTTTGGTGCGCTCGACGCCAAGGTGAGGAAGGAGTTGCGCCGCTGGCTGCGTCGCCTGCACGATGACCTGCATGTCACCAGTATTTTTGTCACGCATGACCAGGAAGAAGCGCTCGAAGTGGCCGACCGCGTGGTGCTGATGAACCAGGGCAAGGTCGAGCAGATCGGCTCGCCGCAACAGGTCTGGGACCACCCGGCCAGTCCTTTTGTGTATGGCTTTCTCGGCGACGTAAACCTGTTTCACGGCCGCGCGCATGAAGGCGAGGTGCACCTTGAAGGCATGCGCCTGGACTCGCCCGAACACAGCGGCGCGCAAAACGCCAAAGCCTTTGCCTATGTGCGCCCGCACGACTTCGACGTGCGGCGTTATTCGCCGGGCGCCGAGGGCATTGCCGCGCAGCTCAGCCGCGCGATTGTGATCGGTCCCATCGCCAGGCTGGAGCTTTTGCCATCGGAAGACCACTCCCCGGCAGACCATCCGTCTGCCGACACCCTGATCGAAGCACAAATTCCTTCGCAGCAATACCGCGACATGGGTCTGCGCGAAGGCGACATGCTGGTGCTGACACCACGCAAGGCGCGGGTGTTTGTGGATGCGGGGGAGGGGATTTGACGGTTCGAATCCGCGCGCCCAGTTGTCATGCCGGACTCGATCCGGCATCCATGCTTCGCAAGAAGTAGCGCCACTGGAGCGCAGCGATGGAACGTGTCACGCTTGCACTCCCTTTTTTTCGTAACTGCTTGGTTTATCTCAGTGTTTTCTTCGGTCAGCAGTGTTCATTCGTTCAACATTCTGCTTGTCTCACCGGGAACTTATCCCCGCCCAAGCTCACGAACCAGCGGACAATTCGTACATTGATTAAAAGGACCGTGATGTTTCTGAAGTATTTCGAGGTGGCGCCACGCCGCGTGCTGGCGCTGGTATCGGTGGTTTGTGTGGCCCTGTTGGCTTTTGGCCTGTATCTGCAGCATGTCGTCGGTCTGGAGCCGTGCCCCATGTGCATCGTGCAGCGTTATGCGCTGGTGCTGGTGGCGGTTGTTTCCGGTGCTACGGCCTTCAGCAATCGCAAAGGGTTGCTCATGACCGGCTCTTTGTTGACCTTGGTGATGGCCGGCTTCGGCGCCTTTGTCGCTGCCCGCCAGAGCTGGCTGCAGTGGTACCCGCCGGAAGAAGTTTCCTGCGGGCGCGATTTTTACGGAATGATCGAGATGTTTCCGCTCAAGCGCGCCATCCCGATGATCTTCAAGGGCAGCGGTGACTGCACCAAGATCGACTGGGCCTTTCTGGGCCTGTCGATTGCCAACTGGTCGTTTCTCTGCTTTGTGGCGATTGGGCTGATCATGCTGACGCTGATGGTGCGGCAGGCCCGTCAACGCTGAGGCGGGCAGGGCCGGATTTCGCAGGCGGCCTGGTTCCTTCTCCGCCAGCAAGCGCCCGATGCTGCGCGTGCAGAATGACAAACCCATGACATACCTGCTCGTTCTCGCTGTCGGCCTTGTCGCCGGCACCATCAGCGGCATCGTTGGCTTCGGCTCCAGCATCATGCTGATGCCGGTGTTGGTGATCGCCTTTGGCCCGCGCGAGGCGGTGCCCATCATGGCGATTGCGGCGATCATGGCCAACCTCTCGCGTGTGGCGGTGTGGTGGCGCGAGGTGGACTGGCGTGTGGTTGGCGTCTATGCACTCACTGGCATCCCCGCTGCCGCATTGGGCGCCCGCACGCTGCTGGTGCTGCCGCCGCGTATCGTGGAAGCTGTGCTGGCGGTGTTTTTCATCGCCATGATTCCGATCCGCCGCTGGCTGGCCGCGCGCAACTTCAGGCTCAAGCTCTGGCACTTTGCGGTGGTGGGCGCGGTCATCGGTTTTCTCACCGGCATCGTGGTGTCCACCGGACCGGTGAACACGCCGTTTTTTCTCGCTTACGGGCTGGTGAAGGGCGCCTTTCTGGGCACCGAGGCGATGGCCTCGCTCATGGTTTACATCAGCAAAAGCCTGGTCTTTCGCAGCTATGACGCCTTGCCGCTGGCGGCGATCGCCCAGGGCCTGATTATCGGCTGCTCGCTGACAGCGGGCTCCTTCATCGCCAAGCGCTTTGTGCTCAGCCTGGAGCCTGAAAAATTCCGCCTGCTGATGGACGCCTTGCTGCTGGCTTCGGGCCTGACCATGTTGTGGACGGCTCTCCGGTAAGGCGCGCCTGAGCCGTATGCAGGGGTATTGACTCGCGCATTGAATCCGGTCATATACTGTATATAAATACAGTTTCTCGATTCAATTTAGCGCCCTTATGTTTTCCTCGACCTTTGCCCGCCGCGCCTTGCCGGACCTCGCCCATACCCATATTTGGCGAGCCGGCGAGCTGGGGAGCGCCAGCCTGCAGACGGTCGATACGGGTTATGCCACGCTGAACCAGGTTTTGCCCGGTGGCGGCTGGCCGCAGGGTGCGCTGGTGGAGGTGCTTCAGCCGCAGGCGGGCCTGCATGAATGGGGTTTGATCGCGCCGGCATTGGCCGCGGTACAGACGCAGACGCCCGTCCGGCTCACGGTGCTGGTGGGCGCGCCTTATCTGCCCTTTGGCCCCGCGCTGGGCGCACGCCAGCTCAACATGCAGCGCCTGCTGTGTGTGCAGGCCAAACAGGGCGACGGGCCGGCGCTGCTCTGGGCCACACGCGAGGCGCTGCAGTGTGCCGACGTGGCCGCCGTGCTGGCCTGGCTGCCCGATGCACGCAGCGCCCATTTGCGCCGCCTGCAGATTGCCGCGCATGCGCACAACAAGCTGCTGTTTGTCTTCAGGACGCCGCGTGCGCAGCAGGAGTCGTCGCCCGCGCCGCTGCGTCTGCTGCTCGAAGGCACGCTGAGTGAGGCCGGCAACCTGCTGGTCCATGTGCTCAAGCGCCGTGGCCCGCCGCTGGCGTCGCCGGTGCTGCTGGCCACCCGGCCGGCCCGTCTCTCGGCGCTGCTGGCCGCCAGCCGCGAGCGGGCACGCCGCCAGCGCGAAGAGCTCGCGCCCCTGCGGCTGCCTTCCTTTGGTTCGCCGCCCGTTACTTCACCGCAAAGTCCCGTCCATGCGCTGCTGGATCGCATTACAAGCCTTCATCACCACTGAGCCCGGGCCGGCGGTGTTGGACGAGGCCGCGGCGCAGCGGGCGGTGGCCAGCATCGCGCTGGGCTTTTCGCCGCGCGTGGCGCTGCTGGACGAAGCCGTGCTGCTGGACGTGACCGGCAGCCTGCGCCTGTTTGGTGGCCTGGCGCGCCTGATGCAGCTGCTGGAGCAGCGTTTGATGGAGTTTTTTGAGTCAAATCAGGTTGTAGTCCTTATAAAATGGGCGCAAGGCGCTACTTCTTTGATAGCGATTGGGCGGCTGCGCTTGTTGGATGACCAGCCCGCAGCAGCGCGAAAACGTGTGGCCGACCTGCCGATGCACACCCTGAGTGCCGCCCGCCCGCACCTGGGCGTGCTCGAACGTATCGGCTGCCGCACCTGGGACGACCTGCTGCGCCTGCCGCGTGACGGTGTGGCCCGGCGTTTTGGCGCGGAGCTGCTGGAGGCGCTGGACCGCGCCCGCGGCAGCGTGCCCGACGACTACCCCTGGCTGGTGCTGCCCGAGCACTTTGATGAAAAGCTCGAACTCAATGCGCTGGTCACGCATGCACCGGCGCTGATGGCCGGGGCCGAGCGCCTGCTGGTCAAACTGCAGGCCTGGCTGCTGGGCCGGCAAAGCGGGCTCAGCGCGCTCAAACTGATCTGGCACCTCGACAAACGCCGCTTTCAATCTGTTGATTTGCCGCCCACCGGCGAGCTGGAAATCCGCACCGCCCAGCCCGCACAAGACCTGCGCCACGTAGCGCGCCTGGTGGCCGAACACCTGGCGCAGAAAAAGCTGCCGGCACCGGTGCATTCCTTGAGCCTGCAATCGCTGGTGACCGAACTGCTCGTCGATTCAGCCGCTGCCACAGCCAGCCTGCTGCTGGCCGAGCGCAAGCAGGGCGACAGTGCGGTCGAGCTGATCGAGCGCTTGAGTGCGCGCTTGGGGAAGGCGCAGGTGCAGGCCTGGCAAGCCGCTGCAGACCACCGGCCCGAGCAGATGCAGCGCTGGGTGAATGCGCAAGGTGCTATTAAATCAATAGCTGATTGCGCATATCCCATAAGGAACAGAGGCCAAAAACGCTTAAAAAATTCGACTGCAAAGGAAGTCAGAAGCGAAGCCCTCTATCCCACCTGGCTGCTGTCCGAACCGCTGAAACTCTCGACCCTGCGCGACAGCCCGGTGTACCAGGGCAGGCTGGTTCGGCTGGCCGGGCCGCAACGGCTGGAAGCCAGCGGCTGGCTCATGGCGGGTGACGCTGATGGCGAGTCAGGCACCCGCGGCAAACCGCCGGCCATCCGCGACTACTTTATCTACCGCAGCCAGCAGGCGGGTTTGTTGTGGATTTACAGCGAACGCCTGGCGGTGAGCACGCCCCAGGCGGAGCAGCGGCGCGCCTGGTACTTGCATGGTTTTTTTGCCTGATCACCATGGCGACCGAACCACTTCCCGCACTTCCCGACTACGTCGAGCTGCATGCGCTGAGCAATTTCAGCTTCCAGCGCGGCGCGTCGCATGCGCACGAGCTGGTTGAACGCGCCGCCCGCCTGGGTTACCGGGGGATTGCCATCACCGACGAATGTTCGGTCGCCGGTGTCGTGCGGGCGCATGAAGCGGCCAAAACGCAGGGGCTCCAACTGCTGCCGGGCGCTGAATTTTGGGTAGCGGCCGGCTCTCCCTTCCGCTTGGTCGTGCTGCCGCACAACGCTGCGGGCTGGGGCAATTTGTGCGAGTTCATCACCGCCGCCAAACAGGCGGGTGACCTGATTGAAAAAGGCAGCTACCGCGTGGCGATGGGGGAGACCGATTTTTCGCTGCTGGCTGATTGCGAAGTATTGCTGTCGCCCCTGCCGGACGCTATCAATATAGAAGCGTTTTGCGCACATGCTGAATGGGCTTCAACCATTTTTGGCTTGAATTCCTGGCTCGCCGTCGAGTTGCTGCAGGGCCTGGACGACGCGCTGCGCCTGCAGCAGTTGCAGGAAGTCGCTCGCCGAACCGGCATCCGGTTGCTGGCCGCGGGCAATGTGCTGATGCATGTGCGTTCGCGCAAGCCGCTGCACGATGTGATGACGGCCATCAAGCTGGGCAAGACGGTACATGATTGCGGTTTTGCTTTGCAGGCCAATGCCGAAGCGCACCTGCGCCCGCGCATGCGGCTGGCCGACATTTATTCGGCCGAACTGCTGCGCGCCACGCTGGAGGTGGCCGCGCGTTGCACTTTCAGCCTGGACGAGATCCGCAACTTGTACCGCTATCCAAAAAATGACATGGTGCCCGCTGCCGAAACACCCGCGCAATGCCTGCGCCGGCTGACGGCGGAGGGTGCGCAAAAGCGTTATCCGAACGGTGTGACTGAAAAAATCCAGACTCAGCTGGACCGCGAACTCGCGCTGATTGAAGAACTTGAATACGAAATGTTTTTTATCACGGTGCATGACATCGTGCGCTTTGCCAATGAAAAAGAAATCCTTTGCCAGGGGCGCGGCTCGGCCGCCAATTCAGCAGTCTGTTATTGCCTCGGTGTAACAGCCGTCAACCCGGCTGAAAGCGATTTGCTGTTTGAGCGCTTCATCAGTCGCGAGCGCAAGGAGCCGCCCGATATCGATGTTGACTTTGAGCACCAGCGGCGCGAAGAAGTCATCCAGTACATCTACGCAAAGTACGGCCATGACCGCGCCGCCATTGCCGCCACTGTCATCAGCTACCGGCCGCGCAGTGCTTTGCGCGATGTGGGTAAGGCGCTGGCGATTGAGGCCGAACTCATCGAACAATTTGCCAAAGAGCATTTCTGGTTTGATGGCAGCGGTGTGCTCGAGAAAAAACTGAAAGAAGCCGGTCTGGCGGGCCGGGCCGGGCCGGTGCTGCAGTGGCTGGACCTGACGGTGCAGCTCATAGGATTTCCTCGTCATTTAAGCCAGCACGTGGGCGGATTTGTACTGACCCAAGGCAAGCTGACCCGGCTGGTGCCGGTGCAGCCGGCGGCTATGGAAGACCGCCGGATCATCCAGTGGGACAAGGACGACCTCGACGCGATGGGCCTGCTCAAGGTCGATGTGCTGG
>JBKJZS010000243.1:0-10928 GCA_046714915.1 Polaromonas sp.
ACACTTCTCTTTTCGCCGCCTGCGTCAGATTTTTACAACCCCCCGGCGCCCCCCCCCGCGCGACGCCGTCAGCGTGCGTTGGGTCAAATCAGCGGTGGCGGCTTCAAAGTCTGCCGCCTTCATATCGAAATTGATGGCAGCTTTTGATAAATGGACGGAGAACGCCACCGAATCTGTCGCAGAAAGCGCCTCTTTGCAGGCCCGGGCGGTCTGCAGCAAAATGGCCTTGTCCGAAGGAGTTAGTGCATCGGCCGCCAGACCGGCTTTGACCAGCGCCCACTCGACCAGCGCGCGGTCGTAGTCGTCGCCGCCCAGCGCAGAGTCGCCGCCGGTGGCCACGACTTCAAACACACCTTGCGTCAGACGCAGGATGGAAATGTCGAACGTACCGCCGCCCAGGTCGTAGATCGCGTACACACCTTCGCTGGCATTGTCCAGTCCATAGGCAATGGCCGCGGCTGTAGGTTCGTTGATCAGGCGCAGCACGTTCAACCCCGCCAGCTGAGCCGCGTCTTTGGTGGCCTGACGCTGCGCATCGTCAAAATACGCCGGCACCGTAATCACGGAGCCAAAAATATCGTCATTGAAAGTGTCCTCGGCGCGGTAGCGCAGCGTGGCCAGGATCTCGGCGCTGACCTCGACCGGACTTTTTTCACCCGCAACCGTTTGCAGGGCGACCATGCCGGGTTTGTCAACCAGTTGGTAAGGCAATTGGGCGCGGCTGCCGATGTCCTGGATGCCACGCCCCATCAGGCGTTTGACGGACGCAATGGTGTTTTGCGGATCTTGCACCTGCGCGGCCAGCGCGTCAAAACCGATCTGCCGTTGGGAAGCGCCGGTTTCGTCCATCAGGTACCGCACCACACTGGGCAGGATGACGCGGCCCTGTGCGTCGGGAAGGCATTCGGCGACACCATTGCGCACGCTGGCAACCAGCGAATGCGTGGTTCCCAGATCGATGCCGACGGCAATGCGCCGCTGGTGCGGGTTGGGCGTCTGGCCGGGTTCGGATATTTGCAGTAAAGCCATGAATGTTTTGAGTAGCGAGCTGAGCGTAGCGCTTGGGTACTGTGAAATATCTATTGTCCCAGCGAGTCAACGCGGGCATCGACCTCAGTGCCAAAGCGCTCAATAAACATAAGGCTTCTCACCTGCTGGGCCGCTGCCTTGAAATCTTTCTGACAGTCCAGTATTTGCTCTATTTTTGATAGCTGCTCACGCTTTTGCAGCAAGGCCTGGGAAGCTATTTTCTCGAGATTCTCGAGATCTTCGGCATGCTCCAGCGCTTCGCGCCACTGCATTTGCTGAAGCAAAAATTCCGACGGCATCGCGGTATTGCTTTCGGCATGGATGGGAGCACCGTGCAACTCACACAGGTAAATAGCCCGCTTCAAGGGATCTTTGAGGCGCTGGTAGGCTTCGTTGATGCGCACCGACCACTGCATGGCCAGACGCTGGGCAACCGCGCCCTGCGCGGCAAATTTATCGGGGTGCGCTTCACGCTGCAATTCTTTCCAGCGTGCATCGAGTGCAGCGCTGTCCTGCGCGAACCGGACGGGCACATCAAAGAGTTCGAAATCGTTGGATTGAAGATTCATGTCAAGAAAATGCCGCCAGCACCAGGGGTGAAGGCGGCCTGTGCTCGTCAGGGGTTCCAGCCGTCAAACCCGAAAACTTTCTCCGCAACCGCAACGATCACGCTCGTTCGGGTTGATGAACTTGAAACCCTCGTTCAGGCCCTCGCGCACGAAGTCGAGCTGGGTGCCGTCGATGTAAGCCATGCTTTTTGGGTCCACCAGCACCTTCACGCCGTTATCTTCAAAGACCACGTCTTCGGGCGAAATTTCGTCGGCATATTCAAGCTTGTATGCCAAACCGGAGCAGCCAGTGGTTCTCACGCCCAAACGCACACCCACCCCTTTACCCCGCTTGGCCATGTAGCGGTTGACGTGCCGTGCTGCGGCATCTGTAAGGGTAACGGACATGGAATGCTTCGCCGGTCAGTGGTTAATAGAGCTTAGTGAGCGTGCTTTTGCTTGTAATCATTCACGGCAGCCTTGATGGCGTCTTCGGCCAAAATGGAGCAGTGAATTTTCACAGGCGGCAAAGCCAGCTCTTCGGCAATGGCGCTATTTTTGATGCTCGCCGCCTGGTCCAGAGTCTTGCCTTTAACCCACTCGGTCACGAGCGAACTCGACGCAAATGCCGAGCCGCAGCCATAGGTTTTAAAACGCGCATCTTCAATCACGCCGGTCAGCGGGTTAACCTTGATCTGCAGCTTCATCACGTCGCCACAGGCTGGTGCGCCTACCATTCCAGTGCCTACCGTGTCGTCGCCTTTTTCAAACGAGCCGACGTTACGGGGGTTTTCATAGTGGTCTACCACTTTTTCGCTATATGCCATTTTTAACTCCTGGTGTCTGTTTGCAAGGGCTGAAGGTCCTGATCCAGCGCTTCAGCAGCCTCTCTGGTTTTCAGTGCGCCGCCCACTGGATGGTGGAGAGGTCTACACCATCCTGGAACATTTCCCACAACGGCGAAAGTTCGCGCAGCTTGGCTACGTTTTCCTTGATTGTCGCCACGGCGTAATCAATTTCCTCTTCGGTGCTCCAGCGGCCAATCGTCATGCGCAGGCTGCTGTGGGCCAGCTCGTCACTGCGGCCCAGGGCACGCAGCACATAGCTGGGCTCCAGGCTTGCCGACGTACAGGCCGATCCGCTGGAGACCGCCAGGCCTTTGATACCCATGATCAGGGACTCGCCCTCCACATAGTTGAAGCTCATGTTCAGGTTATGCGGCACCCGTTTTTCAGCGTGGCCATTGAGGAAAACCTGCTCCACATCTTTCAGGCCGCCGAGCATGCGCTCGTGCAGGGCAAGGATGCGCTTGTTTTCTTCGTGCATTTCAGCCTTGGCGATGCGGTAAGCCTCACCCATGCCCACACACTGGTGAGTGGGCAAGGTGCCGGAGCGCATGCCACGCTCATGACCGCCGCCATGCATCTGCGCCTCCAGCCGCACGCGGGGCTTGCGCCGCACATACAAGGCGCCAATACCTTTGGGGCCATAGGTTTTGTGCGAAGTCAGGCTCATTAGATCGACCGGCAAGGTTGCCAGGTCAATGTCAACACGACCGGTGGCCTGCGCCGCATCCACATGGAAAATAATGCCCCGCTCGCGGCACAAAGCACCAATCGCCGGAATGTCCTGGATAACGCCGATTTCGTTGTTGACGTACATGACGCTGACCAGAATCGTGTCGGGACGCATCGCCGCTTTCAGGGCATCGAGGTCGAGCAGGCCATCAACTTGCACATCCATGTAGGTCACCTCAAACCCCTGGCGCTCCAGCTCGCGGCAGGTATCGAGCACCGCCTTGTGCTCGGTCTTGACCGTGATGATGTGCTTACCCTTGGTCTTGTAGAAATGCGCCGCGCCTTTGATCGCCAGGTTGTTGGACTCGATGGCGCCGCTGGTCCAGACGATTTCGCGCGGGTCAGCCCCGATCAGGTCGGCTATCTGCTCACGGGCCTTCTCGACCGCCGCTTCAGCCTCCCAGCCCCACGCATGGCTACGCGAAGCAGGATTGCCGAAATGCTCGCGCAACCAAGGAATCATCGCGTCCACCACCCGTGGGTCACACGGGTTGGTGGCGCTGTAGTCCATATAAATGGGGAAATGTGGGGTATCCATTCGGCTAGCTCTTCAGTTCATAGGCTGGCTTGCAGCATAAAAAAACGGCAATGTACGGCAATCAAACTAACAAAGCCTGATCAGGTGGCCCAGGGCCAGCCCGATCAGGACTTTGAGAACGCGTTACCCAAGGCAAAGACCGAATTAGGGGCATTGATGCGGATGGGCTTGGCCACAGGCGCGGTAAAGATGGCTTTCTTCACCATGGGTGTGTTTTCAACCACGACACCCTTGGCCAGCTGGTCGTCAACCAGCTTTTGCAGGGTCACGGAATCGAGAAACTCCACCATGCGGCTGTTCAGCGATGCCCACAACTCGTGTGTCATGCAGCGACCACCGTCACCAAGACAATTTTCCTTGCCGCCACACTGGGTAGAGTCAATCGGCTCGTCCACCGACACAATGATGTCTGCAACGGTGATTTCGGCCGCCTTGCGGCCCAGCGTATATCCACCGCCAGGGCCACGGGTAGACTCAACCAGCTCATGGCGTCGCAACTTGCCGAACAGCTGCTCCAGGTAAGACAGCGAGATTTGCTGGCGCTGACTGATGGCCGCCAGCGTAACGGGGCCATTATTCTGGCGCAGTGCCAGGTCAATCATCGCAGTGACCGCAAAGCGGCCTTTGGTAGTGAGGCGCATTTTCAGGCTCCTTTAACGTTGGCTTGACTATCGTTTGGCTCACCCTGAAAGCTGGTGGCTTACAAGGAACTTTTTCTCCGCCCACCCTAGCTTGATCGGCCTGCTGAGCGACAAGACTTTGTTGTTCTGGTTGTTCTTGACTGTTTTCATCAACTATAACACAAATACCCGACTGATTTAGTCGACATTGTAGATCGGGACCATGTTCTGTTCAAACCCATCATATTTGAAGTACGGACCCTGTGCTCCTGCCCTATATCGTCCCATTTCCAGCAGGGATGACACCGGGCCAAGCCCCAGTTACCTGCTGGCTTAGTGGATGCAAGCGCACAGATCGGTCCAAACCAGGCCCGACAGTCATTCAGCCGATCAGGCGCCGGCGGGGCCGTCTGAAACAGGCACAAGGCTGTCAATACCCGGGGCGCCAAAAGCCTGGGCCTTGAGAACATGCAACTGATCGCGCACCTTGGCGGCTTTTTCGAACTCCAGGTTTTTGGCGTGTTCGATCATCTGTTTTTCAAGTCGCTTGATTTCGCGGGCGATGTCTTTCTCGCTCATGTCCTCCACCAGTGCTTTCTGGATTTCGAGTTTTTCCGCTTCCTTGCCTGATTTTTCGCTGTAGACCCCATCAATCAGGTCCTTGATGCGTTTGACCACGCTGCGCGGCGTGATACCGTGCGCCAGGTTGAAAGCAACCTGCTTGTTGCGGCGGCGTTCCGTTTCATCCATCGCCTTTTTCATCGAATCGGTGATGCGGTCTGCATACAAAATGGCCCGGCCATTGATATTGCGGGCCGCCCGCCCTATTGTCTGGATCAGGCTGCGCTCGGCGCGCAGAAAGCCTTCCATGTCGGCATCGAGAATCGCCACCAGGCTGACATCGGGAATATCCAGGCCTTCGCGCAGCAAATTAATGCCTACCAGCACGTCAAACGCACCCAGCCGCAGATCGCGCAGGATTTCCACCCGCTCGACCGTGTCCACGTCACTGTGCAGGTAGCGCACTTTGACGCCGTTGTCGCTGAGATAGTCGGTCAGCTGCTCGGCCATGCGCTTGGTCAGCGTCGTGATCAGCACACGTTCATTTTTGTCGACGCGGATGCGGATTTCCTGCAGCACGTCATCCACCTGGTGCGTTGCCGGCCGCACCTCGACTTCCGGGTCTACCAGACCCGTGGGCCGGACCACCTGCTCGACCACCTGCCCGGCATGCTGCTGCTCGTAGGCGGCTGGCGTGGCCGACACAAAAATGGCCTGGCGCATCTTGGCTTCGTACTCTTCAAACTTAAGCGGCCGGTTATCCAGCGCGCTGGGTAAGCGAAAACCGTACTCGACCAGCGTGGTTTTGCGCGAGCGGTCGCCGTTGTACATGGCATTGAGCTGACCGATCATGACGTGGCTCTCGTCGAGAAACATCAGCGCGTCTTTCGGCAGGTAATCACATAGCGTCGAGGGCGGCGAGCCAGGCGGAGCGCCGCTCAGGTGGAGGGTGTAGTTCTCGATACCCTTGCAATGGCCGATTTCGCTGAGCATTTCCAGGTCGAACCGGGTGCGCTGCTCGATGCGCTGCGCTTCCACCAACTTGCCTTCGCTGACAAACTGCTTGACCCGCTCGGACAACTCGATCTTGATCGTTTCAACCGCCGCGACCACCTTGTCGCGCGGCGTGACGTAATGGCTCTTGGGATAGACCACAAAGCGCGGGACTTTCTGGCGGATGCGGCCGGTCAGCGGATCAAACAGCTGCAGGGACTCGATTTCGTCGTCAAACAGCTCGATGCGGATCGCCAGCTCCGAATGCTCTGCCGGAAAAACGTCAATCACGTCGCCGCGCACGCGGAAGGTGCCGCGCGCAAAGTCCTGGTCGTTGCGGGCGTACTGCATGCGGATCAGGCGCGCAATGACGTCCCGCTGGCCCATCTTGTCGCCGGTCCGCGCGATAAAACGCATCTGCGTGTAGTCCTCAGGCGCACCGATGCCGTAAATCGCGCTGACGGTGGCCACAATGATGGTGTCACGCCGCTCCAGCACGCTTTTGGTGGCCGACAGACGCATCTGCTCGATGTGTTCATTGATCGCGGAGTCTTTTTCGATGAACAGGTCGCGCTGCGGCACATAGGCTTCGGGCTGGTAGTAGTCGTAATAGCTGACGAAATACTCGACCGCGTTCTTCGGGAAGAACTCGCGGAATTCGCTGTACAGCTGCGCCGCCAGGGTTTTGTTCGGCGCAAACACGATGGCCGGTCGCCCGAGCCGGGCAATCACATTGGCCATCGTGAAGGTTTTGCCGGAGCCGGTCACGCCTAGCAGGGTCTGGAACACTTCGCCGTCGTTGATGCCTTCGACCAGCTTTTCAATCGCCACCGGCTGATCCCCTGCCGGCGGATAAGGCATGAAGAGCTCGAAGGGCGAGCCTGGAAAACTCACAAACTCGCCGGGGCCGGACAGTTTGGATGCATCGGGTGGGACTTCAATCAGTTCTGGCATAAAAATTCAATTCTGGCCCGTTAAAATCTGGCCAACCAAGCAGAATACGACATTTGGGCGGAGGGTGAATCTTTGGCCCCCCGATTAACCGGCTGTCTGCGTAACATCCGGTAAGCTCAGGTAAAAAACACAAACTACCCCTCTTTAAAGGATTATTCATGTCACTTTTCACCGCGGTCGAGATGGCTCCCCGTGACCCTATATTGGGTCTGAACGAGCAATTCAATGCCGACCCCAACCCCGCCAAGGTCAATCTGGGTGTCGGTGTCTATTACGACGACCAGGGCAAGCTGCCGCTGCTGGAATGTGTGCAAGCCGCTGAAAAAGCCATGATGGAAGCACCCAAGCCACGCGGTTACCTGCCGATTGACGGGATTCCCGCTTATGACGCCGCAGTGCAGGCGCTGGTGTTTGGCGCCGGCAGCGAGCAGGTCACATCGGGCCGTGTGGCGACGGTGCAGGCCATTGGCGGCACCGGCGGCCTGAAAGTCGGCGCCGATTTCCTCAAACATCTGAGCCCCGATGCCAAGGTCCTGATCAGCGACCCGAGCTGGGAAAACCACCGCGCGCTCTTTACCAACGCGGGTTTTCCGGTGGAAAGTTACCCTTATTACGACGCGGCCAAACGCGGCGTGAACTTTGAGGGCATGTTGGCCGCGCTGAACGCCGGCGCTGCCGGCACCATTGTGGTGCTGCATGCCTGCTGCCACAACCCGACCGGCTACGACATCACGGCCGCGCAATGGGACCAGGTGATTGCCGCCGTCAAGGCCAGGGATCTGGTGGCCTTCCTCGACATGGCTTACCAGGGTTTCGGCCACGGCATTGCCGAAGACGGTGCCGTGATCGGCAAATTTGTCGCTGCGGGCCTGAATTTTTTCGTTTCGACCTCTTTTTCGAAGAGCTTCAGCCTGTACGGCGAACGCGTGGGCGCCCTCAGCGTGTTGTGCCAGGACAAGGAAGAAGCCGGCCGGGTGCTGAGCCAGCTGAAAATTGCGATTCGCACCAACTACAGCAACCCGCCCATCCACGGTGGCGCGGTCGTCGCGGCGGTGCTGAACAACCCGGAACTGCGCATGCTGTGGGAAAAAGAATTGGGCGAGATGCGCGTTCGCATCAAGCAAATGCGCACGCTGCTGGTGGAAAAACTCAAAGCCGCTGGCGTCCAGCAGGACATGAGCTTTATCACCACCCAGATCGGCATGTTCAGCTACTCCGGCCTGACCAAGGACCAGATGGTGCGCCTGCGCGATGAATTTGGCGTGTACGGCACCGACACCAGCCGCATGTGTGTGGCCGCACTGAACAGCCGGAACATCGACCACGTCTGCGCGTCGATTGCCAAGGTACTGTAAGCCGGCATTGGGGTTTGCAGCAGAGCGCTTTGTCCACGATGCGTTGCACAACCGCTGCAACCGGGTCCTGCTGGAGCGTCGATGACTTGTACCCGGGCCTCCAGAGCCGCAGCCCGGTCGTCGACCATGGGGCGTTGTACGAACAAAGAGCACGGGCCTACCAGGCTCGATGGACCTGGCTGCAGATGACCGGCCCTGCCAGCGCCGGCTCATGAGCCGATAATTTTAAGAAAAAAGTGGCTCCAGCCCTTATTGGATGGGCGCTGGAAGCTATTAGTTTTATAGCATTTTCCAGCTAAAAACCTAGCCCTCCAGCGTGGCAATTGGATCGTAGAAAAACCGTTCTTCCACAATTTTTTCACCCTCCCAGCGCTGATGCGCCAACTCGTCGATACGCAGGATCGTGCCTGATGCCCGCGTGAACTCGAAGACCCAGTGAATCACGACCAAGTCGCCGTCGATCAGCCAGGAGTCCACCGGCAGCGTGCGCATAGCAGTACATGCGGCAATGACAGCGCGCTCGTAAGCAATCAGCGTGTCCCGCCCCCGACGAGGCGGCTGGCTGTTCTCCTGCATGCTGGCGTCAGGCGCGTAGAACTGCTCGATGGCTTCAACGTATTGGCCCTGCTCCACCAGCGTGATGAAGTCCTGGACGGTTTGACGGCTTGGCATGGATTTCCTGTTTTGTGAATGAGGGCGGCGTGCTCTGCGGGGCAGCGGAGGCGATCAGGCCCAGACCACCGAGCGCATCGAAATCGAGCCCAGCTGGAAACTGGTGTTGAAAAAATGCGGCGGTTCTTTGGCGTCCACCGCGCCTGCCGCATACAGCAGCGGCAGGTAATGCTCGTGGGTCGGGTGCGCCATTTGCGCCAGCTGACCCAGCTTCTGGAAGTTTTGCAGACGGTCCAGGTTGCCCTGCTGCAGATAGCCGCCAATGGTCTGGTCGAACTCCAGCGCCCAGTCATAGGCCTGGTTGCCGGCGGCCCCGCGCTGAGCCTGGCGCAGGTTGTGAACGATGTTGCCGCTGCCCACAATCAGCACGCCGCGCTGGCGCAGCCCTTTGAGCTGCTGCGCCAGCGCGTAATGGTCGGTGGGCGGGCGGCCGTAGTCCATGCTTAGCTGGACCACCGGGATGTTGGCCTCGGGAAACATCGGTTTGAGCACCGACCAGCTTCCGTGGTCCAGTCCCCACTCCTGCAAATCCAGGCCCAGGGGCGCCGAGGCTCGTTGCTTGACGACACCGCTGATCTCGCGCGCTGCGGTGGGCGCTCCCGGTGCAGCGTATTGCTGGTCGAAAAGTTCCTGCGGAAAACCGCCAAAATCATGAATGGTTTTAGGCTGGTCCATGCCGGTCAGCCACCAGCCTTCGGTCAGCCAATGGGCAGAAATACACAGGATAAGTTGGGGCGGCGGGTATTTGCTGCCGAACTCGGCACCCAGCGCCTGCCAGCTGCGGCGGTACTCGTTGTCGCCAATCGCGTTCATCGGGCTGCCATGACCCACAAACAGGACCGGCATTTTGTCGGTTTTTTTAAGTGCAGTGAGCTGCTCAAGCGCAGCCGCGCCAGTGAGGTCGGTCATAAACAGTCCAGTGGGTAGACCCTGGTTGCCGGTGGCAGCGCGGGTTAAATCTCTGCGTTGCATGGTACGTGTTTTATAGCTGTCTGCCCACGCGAAAAAAACAAGGGCGACTGAGCGCAAGCGGGTTAACCTTTCATGAAACTGACGGCTCGGCACTCAATACCTCGCCATATTGGTGTTTCCCCTCCAGAAATTAATAAGCACACCTGTTATTATTTGCTGCACTGCAACATATTTTGATGTCCAAAGGTTTTCCCCATGCTTTATCAAGTCTATGAAACCCAACGTTCGATGATGGAGCCGTTTGTCGACTTCGCTCAAGCTGCCTCCAAGCTGTATGACAACCCACTGTCGCCTTTTAGCCAGAACCCCTTGGCCCAGCGCATCGCAGCCGGCTACAGCCTGATTTACCGCCTCGGCAAGGACTACGAAAAACCCAGTTTTGGCATCAGCACGGTTGATGTCAACGGCATTAACATCGCCATCCATGAGCGGGTTGAGCTGGACAAGCCTTTTTGCGAGCTGCGCCGATTCAAGCGTTTTACCGATGACCCGGCAACGCTGACCCAACTCAAGGGCGAACCCGCCGTGCTGATCGTGGCGCCGCTGTCGGGTCACTACGCCACCTTGTTGCGCGGGACGGTGCGCACCATGCTCAAGGACCATAAGGTCTACATCACCGACTGGAAAAACGCCCGCACCGTGCCGCTGTCAGACGGATCGTTCAACCTCGACGACTATGTCAACTACGTTCAGGAGTTCATTCGCCACCTCCAGGGTATTTACGGCAACTGCCATGTCATCAGCGTCTGCCAGCCTACCGTGCCGGTACTTGCAGCCGTGTCACTGATGGCCTCCCGCGACGAGTTGACTCCCCTGAGCATGCCCATGATGGGCGGCCCGATTGACGCGCGTCTGTCGCCCACCGCGGTCAACAACCTGGCCATGAACAAAAGCTTTGAATGGTTTGAAAACAATGTAATTTACCGCGTGCCGAGCAACTTCCCGGGCGCAGGACGGCGCGTGTACCCGGGCTTTTTGCAGCACACCGGCTTTGTCGCGATGAACCCGGACCGCCATGCCAGCAGTCACTACGACTACTTCAAGGACCTGCTCAAGGGCGACGACGCCAGCACCGAAGCGCACATCAAGTTTTACGACGAGTACAACGC
>JBKJZS010000244.1:0-9603 GCA_046714915.1 Polaromonas sp.
GCCCGTGTGCGGGCATCGAGACGTGGGATGCCGGACGTTTCCTCTTGCACGGCGAAGGAATCCAGAAAAAACACGGCCAGGTCCATGGTTTTTCCTCGTGGAGTTCCCAGTCTGGAAAGCGCGAGGCACCGCGAACAGCAGACTGCACCGCCAATCGCTGTAGTTGATGTCCTACTCCGGTTCCGCCACCCGCGGCGATGTCGACAAGCCCTCAATCTTGCAAAGCGGGTGACGGTGGCGTAGCTGGCACTCGCGGCGGCCGGATGGTTGGGGCAGAGGATGAAAATTTGCTGGTAATTTCACGCTCCGGTTTTCGGAAACCGCCGGCGAAAGGCCCTGCCCGCACTCAGTGGTGGTGCCCATGCTCTCCATGCACGTGACGGTGCGCAATCTCTTCTTCTTTGGCGGCGCGAACTTCCGTCACCGTGACGGTAAAGCGCAAGGCCTTACCCGCCATCGGATGGTTGCCGTCCAGCATGACCGTGTCGCCTTTGATCTTCATCACGGTGAAAGCCTGCGCTTGCCCGTCGTCCCGCCGACCCTGCAATTGCCCGCCGACCTTCACACCCGGCGGAAACTGGCTTTTGGGCATGGTCTGCAGCAGGCCCTCGTCGCGCAGGCCGAAGGCGTCTTCGGGTTGAAGTTCAAGCGTGGTCTGGTAGCCGGGCATTTTCCCTTCCAGCGCGGCTTCAATCTTCGGCAGCGTGTTGCCATAGCCGCCATGCAGGTAAACCATCAGTTCGCGGCTTTCCTCGAGGCGCTTGCCTTGGGCATCGGCGACCTTGTAGCGCAAGGTGACGGCAGTGTTTTTTTCGATTTTCATAGCTCTGGTTGAGTTGGAATTGTGATTGTCAGTGTGCCATTTTCGCGCCACAGCGGGAATCTGGCGTCAGAGGTCCTGGATTCGATAACGGCAGCCCTCAGTTCCGCAGCGGAATAACTGCTCGTTTAAAGGTCAGGCCGGCGCGGTGAGGTCGCGAAAATGGGATGCATTCAGACCGCCTGCAGATGGCTTTTCGCATAGGCGGGTCCAGCTACCGCGACATTTGCGGCCAGTTGATCCAGACTACCGGCTATGAAGATCATCGTCATGGGCGCCGGGATTATTGGAGTGAGCACGGCCTGGCATCTGGTCCATCGCGGGCATGACGTCACCGTGATTGAGCGCCAGCCCGGTCCGGCCATGGAAACCAGCTTCGCCAACGCCGCGCAGATATCCGTCAGTTACTGTGAGCCGTGGGCAAATCGGGATGCGCCGGCCAAGCTGTTGAAGTGGATGTTTCGCAACGATGCACCGCTGCTGTTCCGCCCGCAACTGGACTGGCGTCAATGGCGTTGGGGATTGCAGTTTCTGGGGCAATGCAATGACCCCGCATTCGAACGCAACGTGGGGCAGATCGTGGCCTTGGGCGCCTACAGCCATGAGGCGCTCAAAGACATCGTCGATACCACCGGCATCGTCTACAACCGTCTGGAGCGCGGCATCGCGCATTACTACACCGATCAAAAATCGCTTGATTTGGCGGCGGCGGCGGCGGCGTTGATGCAGGGTTTTGGCGTGCAGCGAAAGGTCATCAGCTGCAGCGAGTTACTGCGCATAGAACCGGCCTACCGCTCCTTTGCGCACCGTATTGTGGGCGCGACCTATACAGCGAGTGATGAAAGCGGAGACGCGCACATATTTACCCAGCAGTTGGCGCGCCGGTGCGAGGTCCTGGGGGTTCAGTTTTTGTATGGCCACGACATCGTGCGATTGGACAAAGTCGGCAATGCCATTGCGTCCGTCAAGCTCAAGCGCCGCAGCACCGGCGTATTGTCTTCATGCGATGCCGACGCCTTTGTGGTGGCCTGCGGCTCCTACACGGCCGCCTTGCTGCGAACCGCAGGCGTTGACTTGCCGATTTATCCCGCCAAGGGCTACAGCGCTACATTCAAGTTATTAAAACCCCAGCGTGCCCCCCGTGTGAGCACGATCGACGACGAAGTCAAGTGCGCGATCAGCCGTTTGGGCGACTGTCTGCGGGTGGCGGGAACCATTGAGGTGGCCGGCTACGACCTGTCGCTCGACACGCCCCTGGCCAAAGCCCGATGCCAAATGCTGGCCGACCGTACCGAGGCGGTCCTGCCGGGTGTTTGCGACACCCGCACCGTGGACCAAGGGGGGGAGCCCCATTTTTGGGCCGGCCTCAGGCCTGCGACGCCGACGAACATACCCTACATTGGAAAAACAGAGGTGGACAAGCTCTGGGTGAACGCCGGGCACGGAACGCTGGGCTGGACCCACGGTGCCGGATCGGGCAAAGCGCTCGCCGAACTGATGGACGGGAAACGTCCTGGACTTCCCTTTAAATTCCTCGGGATTTCATGAGTGGGTGTCGGTTTTGGCGGGCACTGTATCGCATTCTTTGAACCTGCTTGGCCGTCTGAAAAGTCGGACGGTTTCGATGCAAGAAACTGCGGGAAAGCGCAGAATGAATCGGCAGCTGGGCCACCAGTTGCAAAAGTATGGTTGACCCTTCAACTGCAGGGCTTGCAAGCGCAAACCAAAAACTGACGCCCTCGTCAGAATGCCTCATGTTATTCAAAGACCGCCCGCACGCGGGTCAGATTCTGGCTCGGCTGCTTGACCATTACCGGGGCCAGGATGGGGTGCTGATTTTGGCGCTTCCCCGCGGCGGCGTCCCGGTCGCTTTCGAAGTGGCTCAAGCCTTGGGCGCGCCGCTGGATGTCCTGATCGTCAGAAAGCTGGGGCTGCCGGGTCATGAAGAGTACGCGATGGGCGCAATCGCTGAAGATGGGGTTTTGTTCCGGAATGCGGCGGTCGCGGGAATGAAAATCCCGTCGAAGCTGGTCACGGCAGTCATTGCACGCGAGCAGGTCGAACTGACCCGGCGGGATCGGCTCTACCGCGGCGCACATGCCGCCCTGGCTTTCGAAAAACACATCGTCATCCTGGTCGACGATGGCATGGCGACCGGCTCGACCATGCGGGCTGCGCTGGGCGCCGTCCGGCAGAAAAACCCCGCGCGCGTTGTTATTGCGGTGCCCGTGGCTGCGCCGGAAATTGTTGAAAGCTTTCGCGATCAGGCTGACGAAATCATTTGTGCGCTGAGCCCTGATTCTTTTCATTCGGTGGGGCAGTGGTACGACAACTTCAGCCAAACAAGCGATGAGGAGGTCCAGGCTTTGCTGGGGCAACTGTGGCGAGATCGCGCGGAAAAAAAGTAGCTGGTCGGGCGCTTGGAGTCAGCTTTTGGAGCGAATCTGCCGCGCGTCGCGCCCGCGACCAAGCTGCTGCTCAACGTTGAGAGGGATGGCTTTCGCAGCGCTGATTCTGGGCGCGTGAAAACCTTGCTTATTCACACACGCACGCGGCGCAGCAGCAGTATTTAGGCACTTACGACCCGTGCGTCCTAGGGTAAACACTGGGTTCGAGCCACCTCTGACGGCTAACGGGCGCGCCCCAAACTTGCCCAGCAGAAAACTGCTAGGATATTTTCGGAGCGTTGCGCGGGGGAATATTCATCCGTGACTAATCAGTGCCTTTTTATACGCTGAGAGGCCGGTCGATGCTGGCCTCACAGCGATTAAAACCCCAAAAAATCTGCCATTCCCCGTCGGGGGATGGCGCAGGAACCCACGATGAAGCCTCCTTGCCTCTATCCAACCCGCCTTGCTGCAGCCCTGGCTGTGGCATGGGCGCTGCATGCCCCAGCCAGCGCCCAGACGCTGGCGCCCATCAGCGTCACCGCCACACGCACCGAGGTGGCGCCTTTTGATGTGCCGGCCTCGGTCGATGTGCTGGACGGCGAGCGCATTCGCGCCGATGGCCGGGCACAGCTCAATCTGGCTGAAAGCCTGGCGCTGGTGCCGGGCCTGCTGGCGCGAGACCGGCAAAACCAGGCACAAGACCTGCAGTTGTCGGTGCGCGGCTTCGGTGCGCGCTCGACCTTTGGCGTGCGGGGCGTGCGTTTGTACGTGGACGGTATTCCGGCGACCATGCCTGACGGCCAGGGCCAACTCGCGCACATCGACCTGGCGTCGGTCGGCCGCCTGGAGGTTTTGCGTGGCCCATTTTCTGTGCTGTATGGCAACTCATCAGGCGGTGTGATGCAGGTGCTCACCGAAGAAGGGCAGGGCAGCCCGCTCCTGTCAGGCAGTCTGGCGACCGGTTCGTATGGCCTCAAGCGCATTGACCTCAAGGCCAGTGGCGGCACCGGTGCGCTGGGTTATCTGCTGAGTGCCGGACGCTTGAGTACCGACGGTTATCGCCAGCACAGTGCCGCCGAGCGCGAGGGCGCCAATGCCCGATTCGATTGGACACTGGACGGTGATCGCAAGTTGACCTTGCTGGCCAACACGCTGTCGGTGCAGGCGCAGGACCCGCTGGGCTTGAACCGCGCGCAGTTTGATGCGGCGCCGCGCAGTGTCGATGCATCGGCGACGACGTTCAACACCCGCAAGACGGTGCGCCAGAGCCAGCTCGGCGCGGTGTATGAGCACCGGCTTGATGCCGACAACCAGCTGCGGTTGATGCTGTATGGCGGCGAGCGCGCCGTCACCCAGTTTCAGGCGATTCCGACCGGGCCCCAAAACAACCCGCTGCACCCCGGCGGCGTGATTGGCCTGGCACGTGACTATGGCGGGCTGGACCTGCGCTGGACCACCCGCAGCTTGCTGGCGCAACGTCCGCTGGAGATCGTCAGCGGCCTCGCCTATGACGCGATGAACGAAACGCGGCGCGGCTGGCAAAACTTCCAGGGCAGCACGCTGGGCGTGCAGGGCGCCTTGCGCCGCGACGAAGACAACCGCGTCTCCAGCCTCGATCCCTACGTTCAGGCCACCTGGAAGCCGGACCCGCGCTGGACCTTGAATGCCGGCGTGCGCCACAGCCTGGTGCGCTTCAACTCGGCCGACAACTACATCGTCGGGCCCAACGGTAACGACAGCGGCAGTGTGCGTTACAGCGCCACCTTGCCCGCTGCCGGTGTGACGTATGCGCCGTCGGCGCAGTGGCGTATCTATGCGGCCGCGGGGCGGGGTTTTGAAACGCCGACGTTCAATGAGCTGGCCTACCGTACGGCGGGTACGGGGCTTAATTTTTCTTTGCGTCCTTCGCGCAGCGACAACCTGGAAGCCGGCGTCAAGTGGCGCACCGCCACCGGTGCGGCCACACCCATCGACGCGACGGCAGCGGTTTTTCACACCGCGACGCAGGACGAAATCGTCACGCAGGCCAATGTGGGTGGCCGCAGCACCTTCCAGAACGCGGGTGCCACGCGCCGCCGCGGGCTGGAGTTGGCAAGCAGCATCGTGCCCGCGCGCCACTGGCTGGCGCAGCTGTCCTACACGCTGCTTGATGCCAGCTACCGCGATGCTTTTGCCTGCCCTGTCAACGTCAACCTCTGTCCGGCGGGCCAGGTGCCTGCGGGCAATCGCATTCCAGGCACAGCGCGCAATGCGCTCGCTTTTGATATCGGCTGGCGGCCGCCCACCGGCTGGCGCGCCGGTGCCGATGCGCGCTACCTCGGCAGCGTCGCGGTCAATGATCGCAACAGCGACGCGGCGGCCTCCTTTGTGACACTGGGGGCTCATGTCGGCTACGTGTTTGACCTTGATCGCTGGAAGGTGGCCGCAACAGCCCGTGTCGATAACCTGACCGACCGCAAGTACGCTGGCTCCGTGATCGTCAATGAAGGCAATGGCCGTTATTTCGAGCCGGCCGCCGGCCGCAACCACGTGTTGAGCCTGTCGGCGAGTTACCGGTTTTAGTGATCTTCTCTAAATTCACGACAGCGTCATCCCGGACTCGAGCCGGGATCCCTGCTTGGCAAGAAGTAGCGTCACGGGAGTGCAGCGATGAATCCCGGCTCCCCGGATCAAGTCCGGGGCAGGCTCTGGCCGGGATGACAGCCGGGCCAGCTTGAACGTTTTTTTTGTCGTCAATTTGAAACGCTCAATAGGAGTGGCAGGACATGCTGGCGCCGTGCCCGGCTGGTTGGCGCGGAGCACAATAGGCTTTTTCATTCCATCTGTTTGAGCATGCACACCACTGCCCTCGTTCTGTTTTCGGGAGGCCAGGACTCCACCACTTGTCTGGCCCAGGCGCTCTCGAAATATGAGCGCGTGGAAACGGTGGCCTTTGACTACGGCCAAAGGCACCGGGTTGAACTGCAGGCGCGGCTCCAGGTGCTGCGCGAGATCAAGTCGGAATTCCCGCATTGGGCTGCCAAACTGGGCCAGGACCACCTGCTGGATCTGGCGGTACTGGGCCAGGTCAGCGAGTCTTCGCTGACCCGCGACACGGCCTTCAAAATGGAAAGCTCGGGCCTGCCCAACACCTTTGTGCCCGGTCGCAACCTGCTGTTTCTGACGCTGGCGGCCGCGCTGGCCTACCGGCGCGACTTGCAGGTGCTGGTGACCGGCGTCTGCGAGACCGATTTTTCAGGCTACCCCGATTGCCGCGACGACACCATCAAAGCCATGCAGCTGGCGCTGTCGCTGGGCATGGACAAACGCTTCCTCATCGAGACGCCGCTGATGTGGATCGACAAGGCCGCCACCTGGGCGTTGGCCGAGGCGCTGGGCGGCCAGCCCCTGATAAAGCTGATCATTGAGCACACCCACACCTGCTACCTGGGTGACCGGGAACACCGCCATGCCTGGGGCTATGGCTGCGGCGAGTGCCCGGCTTGCGAGCTGCGTGGGCGCGGTTATGCGGCTTATGCCGCGACTCTGGCAAAGCCGTAGTCGGATTCACCTTCCAGTCCATCACGCACGGGTCTCCTTGAGCTGGTACAGCCCAGGCGAGTCTTCAGGCAATTTTTCCAGCTCCCAGCGCTTGCTGTGATAAGCCGCGACCGCAGGCCGGTGTGCGATGGAAATAAGTGCGCCTCCAGCTTGCTTGACCTGGGCCAGCAGCCGCTCGTACAAGGTTTTTTCAGCGGCTTCATCGAGCGCGCTGGTGGCTTCGTCGGCAAACAGCCAGGTGGGTTTTTTCAGCAGTACCCGGGCAATGGCCAGACGTTGCTGTTCACCGCCCGAAAGTTTCTGGCTCCAGGCGTCCTCGTCATCGAGCCGGTGCGTCAGCTGCGGCAGCAGGGCGTCCTTCAGGGCGTCCTTCAGGGCCTCATCGCTGTAGCTGCTGGCCGGTTGCGGGTAGGCCAGCGCATCGCGCAGGGCCCCGTTCGGGAAATAGGGGCGCTGCGGGATGAACATCGCGTTGGCCGGCAGTGTGGTCCGGCCGCGGCTGAAGGGCCAGATGCCGGCCAAGGCGCGAAAAAGGGTTGATTTGCCGCTGCCCGAGGGCCCCTTGATCAGCACCGTGTCGCCGGCTTCGGCGTGCAGCGAAAGGCTGGAGAGCAAGACCGTGCCGTTCGGCAGCGCCAGTGTCAGGTCCTGGGTGTCGAGCGTGTTGGCGGATGCGCTATTTGCTACCAAATTAATAGCTGACTGCGTCCGTTCTGATTGGGCTAGCGCCTTAAAACTCTCTTCAAAACTGGTCAAACGGTCGGTCGTCGCTCGCCAGGCGGCCAGGCTGCTGTAGTTGTCGACAAACCAGCTCAAAGAGTCCTGCACCCTACCAAAAGCGGACGCGATCTGGATCAGTTGCCCGAGCTGGATCGCGCCGCTGAAAAAACGCGGGGCGGCCACAATGAAGGGGAAGACCACGGCGGCCTGGCCGAAGAAGTTGGTGAACCAGCTCAGGTTTTTCTGCTTCCTGATCAAGGTCAGGTAGTTGCCCAGCACCGTCGTAAAACGCGTGTTGAGCTGCACGCGTTCGACCGCTTCGCCCTTGTCCAGCGCAATCGATTCGCTGTACTCGCGCACCCGCACCAGGTGGTGGCGAAAGTCAGCTTCGTAGCGCTGCTGCAGAAAATTGAGCTGGATCTGCGGCCGGCCAATAAAGTGCGTGACGATGCTGCCCGCCGCGCAGTACAACACGGCCATCCAGACCATGAAGCCGGGGATGTTGAAGCTGCTGCCGCCGAGCGTGAAGGCAAAAGGCCCGGACAAACCCCACAGGATGCCGACAAAACTCAGCAGCGTGACCACGGCATTGAGCAGGCCCATGCTGAGCGACACGGTGTAGGTCGTGAACAGGTTCAGGTCTTCCTGGATACGCTGGTCGGGGTTGTCCGGGGTGGCCGGTGTGGTGCCGGATTCGGCGTAGCGCGCCAGCTCCATTTTGTAAAAGGCATGGTTGGCCAGCCAGCGCTGCAGGTAGTGCGCAGTCATCCACGCGCGCCAGCGAATTTCCAGCAGCTGGGTCAAATAAAAGCGATAAACCGCGATGATGATGAAGGCAAAGGCCAGGTAGCTGTAGCGTCCGAGCTGCTCCCAAAATACCGGCTGGTCCTTGTTTTGCAGTGCGTCGTAGAACAGGCGATTCCACTCATTGAGCAGCACCAGCATGTAGACCGCGCCAAGGTTGAGCGCGACGATGGCCAGCAGCAGTCCGCGCGCCCTCCATTTGTCCTCGGACTGGAAGTAGGGCTGCGTCAGCGCCCCGGCTTTGCTGCAGAAGTCCTTGAAGGCGGCGAACTTGCCGTGCGCGGCGGGTACCAGAGGCGTCAAAGGCATGGGTGTGATCCTGGAGGGAAGAAATGAAAGCCAGTGTAGTGCTGCGCCCTGTCGCGCGGGTGAATGGGCGCCGCCCGGGAAGACGCTAGGATGCCGTGATGAACACTTCCACGCTCCCCCCTCCCGAAGGCAGCATTGACTGCACCGTGCGCGGCCCGCTGCTGCTGATTGCCATCAACCGACCGGCCAAGCGCAACGGCTTCACGCCGAAGATGTTCCGTGAGCTGGGCCAGGCCTATACCCGGCTGGACGACGACCCGGCGTTGCGCGTGGGTGTGCTGCACGCCGTCGGCGACCACTTCACGGCTGGGCTGGACCTGCCCACCATCGCTCCCCTGATGCAGCGCGGCGAAAAAGCCGTGCCCCTGGGACTGGTTGATCCGCTCGACCTGGGCATGGAAGGCTACCGCCGCCGCACCAAACCCATGGTGGTGGCGGTGCAGGGCATCACCTATACGCTGGGCATCGAGTTGATGCTGGCGGCTGACATTGTGGTGGCGGCCGACGACTGCCGGTTTTCGCAGCTCGAGGTCAAGCGCGGCATCATGGCCACCGGCGGTGCCACGCTGCGCATGGCCGAGCGCGCGGGTCTGGGCAATGCCCTGCTGCATTTGCTGACCGGCGACGAGTTTGGCAGTGCCGAAGCGCTGCGTCTTCATTTCGTGCAGAAGGTGGTTCCGGCCGGGCAGGCGCTGAATGAAGCCCTGCGCATTGCCGAAGCCATTGCCGCGCAGGCGCCGCTGGCCGTGGTCGCCACGCGAAAAAATGCGCTGAAGGCGGTGGAGCACGGCGCCACCCTGGCCATGCAGGACTTCATCGCGGTGCAGCAGGGCCTGTCGCGCAGCGACGATGCTGCGGAAGGCGTGCGCTCCTTTGTGGAAAAACGTAGCGCCCGGTTCCAGGGGCGCTAGGACTTTATTGATCCGGCCTTGTGAAGTATGAACCGTTCGCCCTGAGCCTGTCGAAGGGCTACGCTGGCTTCGACAAGCTCAGCCCGAACGGAAATGAAGACTTCATCGG